>CAZVIG010000229.1:0-4193 GCA_964627395.1 uncultured Sedimenticola sp. | reverse complement strand
AACGACATCAAGCGGGTGATCGCCTATTCCACGCTGTCGCAGCTCGGCTACATGGTGGCCGCGCTGGGCGCCTCGGCCTATGCCGCCGGCCTGTTCCACCTGATGACCCACGCCTTCTTCAAGGCGCTGCTGTTCCTGGCCGCCGGCTCGGTGATCATCGGCATGCACCATGACCAGGACATGCGCCACATGGGCGGGCTGCGCAAGTACATGCCGATCACCCACTGGACGCTGCTGATCGGCACCTTGGCGCTGATCGGCTTCCCCGGCTTCTCGGGCTTCTTCTCCAAGGATGCCATCATCGAGGCGGTGCACCACTCGCAGCTCTTCGGCAGCGGCTATGCGCACTGGCTGCTGGTAGCCGGCGTCTTCGTCACCGCGCTCTACAGCTTCCGGCTCTATTTCCTGGTGTTCCACGGCGAGGGGCCGCGCAAGTTCGAACCCCACCACGAGGCGCACGACGAAGAGGGCGGCGCCGAGGCGATGGAGCACCACGATGTGCCGGACGAGCCGGTGCCGCACGAGTCGCCCAAGGTGGTGACGGTGCCGCTGATGCTGCTGGCTATCCCCTCGATCTTCATCGGCTACTTCACCATCGGCCCAATGCTGTTCGGCGACTACTTCGACGGGGTGATCTCGGTGGCGGCGGTGCACGACACCCTTGGCGAGATCGACTTCCACGGCGCCTTCGGCTTCATGCTGCACGGTCTGACCGGCATCCCGGTCTATCTGGCGGCGGCGGGCTTCCTGGTGGCCTGGTACATCTACACCCGGCGGCCCATCCTGGCCACCGAGATCGCGACCCGCTTCGATTGGGCCTACTGGATCCTGGATCGCAAATACGGCTTCGACGATCTCTACCAGTGGCTGTTCGCCGGCGGCGCGCGTCTGCTGGGCCGCGGCCTGTGGGAAGTGGGCGACCGGGTGGTGATCGACGGCGTGGCGGTGAACGGCTCCGCGCAGTCGGTGGGCTGGATGGCCTCGGTGATGCGTCACCTGCAGACCGGCTATCTCTACCACTATGCCTTCGCCATGATCATCGGCCTGCTGGGGCTGCTGACCTGGTTCGTGATCGCCTGAGCACCACGAGTACTGGAACGGAACAATGACTGCAGACTGGCCAATACTGAGCATCGTCATCTGGCTGCCCATCATCGGCGGGGCCCTGGTGCTGGGCAGCGGCGACCGCGCGCCCAACGTCAGCCGCTGGCTGGCGCTGTCGGTCGCCATCCTGACCTTCCTGCTCAGCATCCCGTTGTATACCGGCTTCGATACCGGCACGGCGCAGATGCAGTTCGTGGAGAACAGCCCCTGGATCCCGGCGTTCGACGTCAACTACCACCTGGGGGTGGACGGCATCTCCATGCCGCTGATCCTGCTCACCACCTTCGTCACCATCCTGGTGATCATCGCCGGATGGGAGGTGATCCAGTACAAACCCTCCCAGTACATGGCCGCCTTCCTGATCATGGAGGGGGTGATGGTGGGCGTGTTCGCCGCCCTGGATGCGATGCTGTTCTACGTCTTCTGGGAGGCGATGCTGATCCCGATGTTCATCATCATCGGCATCTGGGGCGGGCCGCGCCGGGTCTATGCCACCATCAAGTTCTTCCTCTATACCTTCCTCGGCTCGGTGTTCATGCTGGTGGCGCTGGTCTATATGTACTTCAAGTCCGGCTCCATGGAGATCCTCGCCTTCCATGACCTGAAGCTGGGCATGACCGAGCAGGTGCTGATCTTCCTCGCCTTCCTGCTCGCCTTCGCGGTCAAGGTGCCGATGTGGCCGGTGCACACCTGGCTGCCGGACGCCCACGTGGAGGCGCCTACCGGCGGCTCGGTGATCCTGGCGGCGATCATGCTCAAGATCGGCGGCTACGGCTTCTTGCGCTTCAGTCTGCCCATCACCCCGGATGCCAGCCAGACCCTGGACTGGCTGATCATCGCTATGTCGCTGATCGCGGTGGTCTATATCGGCTTCGTCGCCCTGGTGCAGCAGGACATGAAGAAGCTGATCGCCTATTCCTCGATCGCCCACATGGGCTTCGTCACCCTGGGCTTCTTCATCGTGTTCCGCATCTTCGCCAACCCGGCGGTGGACAGCGGCGCGGTGCTGGGCGTGCAGGGCGGCATGGTGCAGATGGTGTCCCACGGCTTCATCTCGGCGGCCATGTTCCTGTGCGTGGGCGTGCTCTACGACCGCCTGCACAGCCGTCAGATCAGCGACTACGGCGGGGTGGTGAACGTCATGCCCTGGTTCGCAGCCTTCATGGTGTTCTTCGCCATGGCCAACGCCGGCCTGCCCGGGACCTCCGGCTTCGTGGGCGAGTTCATGGTGATCCTTGCCAGCTTCCGCGCCGATTTCTGGTTCGCGGTGCTCGCGGCCACCACCCTGATCCTGGGGGCGGCCTATACCCTCTGGATGGTCAAGCGGGTGGTGTTCGGTGCGGTCACCTCCGAGCGGGTGGCGGCGTTGCAGGACATCAATGCGCGCGAGGCCATCGTGCTGACCTCGCTGGCGCTGGCGGTGCTGGCCCTGGGACTGTGGCCCGCGCCGCTGATCGACGTGATGGATGCCTCCATCGGCAACCTCGTGCAGCACATCGGCGTCAGCAAGCTGTAAAAACGGACTCAACCGGGTAGCGAAATGCAATACGACCTGACAAGCCTGCAACCGGTCCTGCCGGAGATCTTCCTGCTCGGCGCCGCCTGCGTGGTGCTGATCGTGGACCTGTTCCTGAGCGAGCGCACGCGCATCTACAGCTACGGCCTGACCCTGTTCAGCCTGGTCGGCGCCATCGCTCTGGTGTTGTGGGCGGCCGGCCCGGAAAAGCAGGTTTTGTTCGACGGCAGCTATGTGCGCGACCCGGTCTCCGACGTGCTCAAGGTGGCCATCCTGGGGGTCAACATCCTCGCCATGGCCTACGGGCGCGGCTATCTGCTGGGGCAGGGGATCTATCGGGGCGAGTATTTCATCCTCACCCTGTTCGCCACCCTGGGCATGATGATCATGGCCTCTGCCGGCGACTTCCTGGTCCTGTATCTGGGACTGGAGCTGCTGGCATTGAGCATGTACGCCCTGGTGGCCTTCGACCGCGACTCGCTCAAGGGTGCCGAGGCGGCCATGAAGTATTTCGTCCTGGGCGCCCTGGCCTCCGGCATGCTGCTCTACGGCATCTCCATGCTGTATGGCGCCACCGGCGCGCTGGCCTTCCCCGAGGTGGCCGAGGCGGTGGCCTCGGGTCATGTGGACGAGACGGTGCTGGTATTCGGCCTGGTGTTCGTGGTGATCGGCGTGGCCTTCAAGTTCGGCGCCGTGCCCTTCCATATGTGGGTGCCCGACGTCTATCACGGCGCGCCGACCGCGGTGACCCTGCTGCTGGGCAGCGCCCCCAAGGTGGCGGCCTTCGCCCTGGCGCTGCGCCTGCTGGTGGACGGCGCCGCCCCGCTGGCCGCCCACTGGTCCGACATGCTCACCATTCTGGCGGTGCTGTCGCTGGCGCTGGGCAATATCGTCGCCATCGCCCAGCACAACCTCAAGCGCATGCTGGCCTATTCGACGATCTCGCACGTCGGCTTCATCTTCCTCGGCTTCATCGCCGCCAACGACAACGGCTACGGCGCGGCCCTGTTCTACACCGTGGTCTATGCGCTCACCGCGGCGGGCGGCTTCGGCCTGCTGGCGCTGCTCAGCCGGCGTGGCTTCGACGCCGAGAACCTGCACGACCTCAAGGGCCTGAACGAGCGCAGCCCCTGGCTGGCAGGCATGATGCTGCTGATCCTCTTCTCCATGGCCGGGGTGCCCCCGACGGTCGGCTTCTTCGCCAAGCTGTTCGTGCTGGAGGCGGTGGTGAACGTGGACAAGGTGTGGCTCGCGGTGGTGGCGGTGTTCTTCTCGGTGATCGGCGCCTACTACTACCTGCGCGCGGTCAAGATGATGTACTTCGACAAGCCCATCGACGACCAGGCCATCGTGGCCTCCCTCGACGGCCGCATCGCCTTCTCCGTCAACGGCCTGGCGATCCTGCTGCTGGGCATCTTCCCCGCCGGTCTGCTCCAGCTCTGCCGCGCTGCCTTCGCCGGCTGAGACTCCCGCAGGGGCTTGCCAGCTACCCCGGGTTTGCGTATAGTATGCGCACCAGATGCGGGGTGGAGCAGTCTGGCAGCTCGTCGGGCTCATAACCCGAAGGTCGTAG
>CAZVIG010000228.1:0-4200 GCA_964627395.1 uncultured Sedimenticola sp. | reverse complement strand
CGCAGCACGTCCATGGGCGAGAGCCCCTCGCGCAGCTCGCCCACCACGTTGGAGACGATGTGCATGACATGCGAATAGCGCTCCACCACCATCTTCTCGGTGAGCCGCACCGTGCCCACCTTGGCCACCCGGCCCACGTCGTTGCGCCCCAGGTCGATCAGCATCAGGTGCTCGGCCAGCTCCTTGGGATCGGCCAGCAGCTCCGCCTCCAGCGCCTTGTCCTCCGCCTCGGTGTGGCCGCGGCGGCGGGTGCCGGCGATGGGACGCACCGTGATCTCGCCGTCCTCCAGGCGCACCAGGATCTCCGGCGAGGAGCCGACGATCTGGAAGCCGTCCATGTCCAGGAAGTACATATAAGGAGAGGGATTGAGCCCGCGCAGGGCCCGGTACAGGTCCAGCGGACGCGCCGAGAAGGGGATGCTCAGGCGCTGCGAGATCACCACCTGCATGCAGTCCCCGTCCAGGATGTACTGCTTGATGCGCTCCACCGCGGCCTTGAAGGCCGACTCGCTGAAGCCGGAGACGAAGTCCGACTCGTCCACCCGGCGCGCGGGCGGCGGGGCATGGCGCGGCGCACCCGTCTGCATGCGCCGGTAGAGGGCGTCGATGCGCGCCTCGGCCTCGGCCAGGCCCTGCCCCGCCTCCACGTCGGCGTGCACCACGATGTACATCCGGCCGGTGAGGTTGTCGAACACCACCAGCTCGTCGGAGACCATCAGCAGGATGTCCGGGGTGCCCAGGGGATCGGGCTTGTCCGGGTTGTACAGGCGCGGCTCGATGTAACCCACGGTGTCGTAGCCGAAATAGCCCACCAGGCCGCCGTGGAAGCGCGGCAGGCCCTCGATCTCCGGCACCCGGAAGCGGGCGCGGAAGTCGTCCACATAGGCCAGGGGGTCGGCGACCTCGGTGCGCTCGCGCACTCCGCCCTCGTCCTCCAGGGTCACCTGGCGGCCCTCGACCCGCAGGCGGGTGCGGCAGGGCAGGCCGATGATGGAGTAGCGGCCCCACTTCTCGCCGCCCTGCACCGACTCGAAGAGATAGCCGTAGGGGCCGTCCACCAGCTTGAGGTAGACGCTCAGCGGGGTGTCGAGGTCGGCCAGCACCTCGCGCACCACGGGGATGCGATTGAAGCCCTGGGCGACCAGGGCATCGAACTGTTCAGGGGTCATGGTCTTCTCCACGCAGATGAAACGGGCAGGGGCGAGGGGGACGCCTCAGCGCCATCGCGTGGTGATCCGCTGCCTGTGTCGTGGTGCGTGGTCCATGATCCCGGTGCTGCCGATGTCTGAAACCGGAACCTTATCCAAAACCGTGGCGCAGGCCAAGAGGCGGAAATCGGCCAGGGCGAAAAAATTTCCATCAGAGTATTGACATTTAAGCAAATGCTCATATACTTACAAACACCGGCAGGCAGTATCGCCGCAAACGAACAACTGGATAGATCTCGAGACCGAGAGGAGAACGACCATGAAAAAGATCATCGCCATCGCAGCCATCATCGCTTCCGCCCAGGTTGCCGCCAGCTCCAGCTTCTGGGGTGACAACGGTTCCGCCACCGGCGCCTACAACGGCAACGGCGACTTCGTCGGCAACGGCACCGGTGAAGGCGAAGCCACCTTCTCCATGACCTTCAAGGGCCGTGGCAAGACCCAGGGCGACTTCAAGGGCAACGGCGACACCAGCGGTAACTTCAACGGTTACAGCTACGACCAGCCCTACTACGCGCCCTACTACTACGGCGCTGCACCCATGGCTCCGGCCGCTCCGGCTCCGGTTGCACCTGCCGCACCCGCAGCCCAGCAGGCTCCGGCCGCCAAGTAATTCGGACCCGGTCCGAGCTACAGAAAACCCCCATGCCGAAAGGCATGGGGGTTTTTCGTGTGCTCGAATCCCGACCGGGCAGCCGGGAGCGATCCGGGAAAGCTCAGCCCTCGCGCCGCTTGCGCAGCGAGAAGCCGGCCACGCCCAGGGCGGAGACCATCAGCCAGGCCGCAGCGGGCACCGGCACCACGGTGGACACAGAGATGTCCACGTATTTCTTCTCGATGAAGGCGTCGATACCGTCGAACACCACGTTGCCGTTGTCCAGGGTGACGATACGGGCGGACAACAGATTTTCTACGGTGATCGCCAGCGACGAGGCATTGTAGCCATCCAGACTGGCGCTCTCGGTCCAGGTCGTGGTGACGATAGGGTCACCGGGCCCGAGTGTGGTGGAGAAATCGCCGGCCGAGATCTTGGCGATATCGGTGGAGTTGACCCGCAACTCGCCGCCGACGCCGACGAAACCGCCCACCTTGTAGTAATCGCCGCCCCCTGAGAGCGACACCGACTGGATGGTGGTGTTGTCGTCCAGGGCCACCACGCTGAAGTTGATGGTGTCGTTGGCCGAGGCCACCGGGGCGCCCCCATACTGGGCCTGGGCGACCCAGCCATCCGGCAAGAAGCGCAGGGTATCGGTACCCGGCAGCACCTGCACGCTGCCATAGAGATCCAGGTAGCCGTCCAGCGAATCGCTGCCCGTATCGAAAACGTATTTCACCGTCTGACCGGTGAACTCCACCACCGCGGCGGAAGCCGCACCAGCCAAGCAGGCGCTGGACAGTGCCAGCGGCAGGGCCACCATGCGAACCAGATTGTTCATTCCTTCCTCCTTTGTCCTTCGACGAATCCGCCCTCGCCTGCCCATTTCCCCCTTGTGCGGGACCGGCGAAACCGGACACTGCCCGACATCCCGGGCACATCGTCTTCTACCAATGCAAATTTCGCACCAAAACGCACACCCTTATAAATTCAACAGGTTGTAAATCCGCCTATCGCAAGAGTGTAAAAATTTCTGACACCGAAACAGCTACCAGACGGGTACGCCCATCGTCTTCACGCCCCGGCTCGGCCAGATGGTAACGCAATTCCGGCGCGCAGGGATTGGTCACGATGTCTTTTTTCGTATCCCCTCCCTGCCTCTGGGATGCTCACCGCTCCCAGCATCGCCTGATCCGTCAGCCACGGCGTCCGCGGGTGGCGAAGCCCGCGAATCCCAGCAGCGCCGAACCGAGCAGCCAGGCGGCGCCGGGCAGCGGGACAGGGGCTACCGAGACATTCAGGGTATAGAGATAATCCGTGCTTCCGTCTTCGCCACTGAAGTCGGAGTCGCCAAAACCGCTCACCGCGAGGTAATAGAAATCGGTCGCGCCGACGGTATAAGTGAGCTGAGAATCCACGCCGACACTGTATCCATCGTCATTGAAAGCCAGCATGTTGCCGGCGCTGTCGAACAGTCCCAGGATGGGATCGTTCAAGATCTGGGGGCCTTCAGGGGTCAGCACGGACGCCCGAATCCGCGTACCCGCATCGATATCGAAGCTGTAGAAGTCGGCCTTGCTGTTGTCGTTGATCGTGGTGCCGAATACCGAAACGGTACCCCGCACGCCGAAGACATGGAGTTCTCCCGCGCCATCGTAAAGGCCACCGACATACTGCGCCGTCGCGATGGAGTCGTTGTCCGGATCTGTGAAGCTCTCATAAGCCGAGAACGCAGTTCCGCTGGCCGCCAGCAGGCTCGTCATGAGCAGTAGAAATCGCATGCTTGTCCCCCCTGAAGAAATGGGCACTTTCCATATGAGAAACTCTTCATTGGCGCATGCAAAATACGATCCAAAACACACAACTCAATAAAATCATAGGCATAGCGAAGCACAGCCAACCTAGGTGTAAAAAATCCTGACAGTTCTCATTCCGGAGTTCACCACTCGCTGAGACAGGGGGGATAAAAATTTTGTATGTGACGCTGAGAGGCAAACATCTGATATTCTGGGATCTCTGCGAGCAATGCAGAAACGACGAACTCACGGAAGAACCATGCCATCCCGATCCCCCAGCGGCCATCGACCTTCCGGGAGCCTGAACTTCTTCCTCCTGGCGCTGTGTGACGGCCTGGCCGTGTCCGCGGTTGGCTACACCACGGTAGCCTATCTGCACGACGGACTCTTCCCGCAGCGCTACATCATCCTGTTTCTGCTGTTGTTCGGCGGCATGGCCTTCTTCTACGACCGCTTCGGCATCTACCAGACGCCGCGCAGCTTCACCCAAAGCATCCTGTCGCTAGTCAAGGCCTGGATCTTCACCTTCGGCTTCCTGCTGGTGTTGGGCTTCGTCACCAAGGAGACAGAGGCCTACTCCCGACTCGCCGTGGGGATTCTC
>CAZVIG010000227.1:0-4216 GCA_964627395.1 uncultured Sedimenticola sp. | reverse complement strand
GACAAGGGCTGGGAGATGGGCTGGATCAAGCCCCAGGTCGCGGCGCACAAGACCGGCAAGCGGGTCGCGGTGGTGGGCTCCGGTCCCGCCGGCCTGGCCGCCGCCCAGCAGCTCGCGCGGGTCGGCCACCGGGTGGTGGTGTACGAGAAGCAGGACCGCATCGGCGGCCTGCTGCGCTACGGCATTCCCGACTTCAAGCTCGACAAGCGCCTGCTCGACCGGCGCATCGCCCAGATGCGCGCCGAGGGCGTGGAGTTCCACATCAACCGTCACATCGGCGTGGACATCCCGGCGCGCCAGTTGATCGACGAGTTCGACGCGGTGCTGCTCACCGGCGGCTCTGAACAGCCGCGCGACCTGCCGGTGCCCGGCCGCGATCTGGAGGGCATCCATTTCGCGATGGACTTCCTGCGCGCCAACAGCAAGGTGGTGCAGGGCGTGCCCGGTGCCGAGGAACACCTGATCTCCGCCAAGGACAAGGACGTGGTGGTGATCGGCGGCGGCGACACCGGCTCCGACTGCATCGGCACCTCGATCCGCCAGGGCGCCCGCTCGGTGACCCAGATCGAGATCATGGACCGCCCGCCGGAGAAGGAGAACAAGGACCTCACCTGGCCCGAATGGCCGCACAAGCTGCGCACCTCCACCTCCCAGGAGGAAGGCTGCGAGCGCATGTGGAACGTGCTCACCAAGGAATTCCTGGACGACGGCAACGGCCATGTGCGCGGCCTGCGCTGCGTCAAGGTGCGCTGGGAGAAAGGCGCCGACGGGCGTCTTCAGATGCACGAGATCGAGGGCTCCGAGTTCGAGCTGAAGGCCGACCTGGTGACCCTGGCGATGGGCTTCGTGCATCCGGTGCACGAAGGCATGCTCGAGGAGCTGGGGGTCGATCTCGACCCGCGCGGCAACGTCGCCGGCAGCACCGAGGGCCCGCGCGCCTATCACACCTCCATCGACGGGGTTTTCGCCGCCGGCGACATGCGCCGCGGCCAGTCGCTGGTGGTCTGGGCCATCCGCGAAGGCCGCCAGGCCGCACGCGCGGTGGACGAATACCTGATGGGCCACTCCGACCTGCCCCGTTGATGGAAGATCACCACAGAGGACACAGAGATCACAGAGGATACTGTGTTTATACCGTGCATTTTTCATAATCCGAGGTGTGGGCCGTCCGCCTCTTGAAGGTTTATAGGTTTATAGGTCTACAAGGACAGCTCCATGGATGGAGATCCGCTCACAAGGAAAATCATCGGCTGTGCGATCGAGGTGCATCGCGCCCTGGGTCCAGGTTTGCTCGAGTCGGCTTATCAGCGATGCCTCGTTCACGAACTGGCGTCGGAAGGGCTGTCGGTCGAGGCCGAACTGCCTCTTCCAGTTCGGTACAAGGAGGTTCGTCTGGACTGTGGCTACCGGATCGACGTCCTGGTGGAAAAGACGGTGCTATTGGAATTGAAGAGCGTCGACAAGATTGCGGCTGTCCATGAAGCGCAGCTGTTGACCTACATGCGCCTGGCGGCGGTGGGTACTGGCCTGCTGATCAATTTCAATGTGCCTCGCCTGGTCGATGGCATTCGGCGATATCGTCTTTAGAATCTCTGTGCTCTCTGTGTCCTCTGTGGTGAGGCAATATCATGACTGAACTGAAAAACGACCGTTTCCTGCGCGCCCTGCTGCGCGAGCCCGTGGACGTGACCCCGGTGTGGATGATGCGCCAGGCCGGTCGTTATCTGCCCGAGTACCGCGCCACCCGCGCCAAGGCCGGCAGCTTTCTCGATCTGTGCAAGAATCCCGAGCTGGCCTGCGAGGTCACCATCCAGCCGCTGGAGCGCTTTCCCCTGGATGCGGCCATTTTGTTCTCGGACATCCTCACCATTCCCGACGCCATGGGCCTGGGCCTGTACTTCGGCGAGGGCGAGGGGCCCAAGTTCGAGCGCCCGGTGCGCGACAAGGCCGCCATCGACGCCCTCGGCGTGCCGGACATGGAGGACGACCTGGGCTATGTCATGGATGCGGTACGCACCATCCGCCGCGAGCTCGACGGTCGGGTGCCGCTGATCGGCTTCTCCGGCAGCCCTTGGACGCTCGCCACCTACATGGTGGAGGGCGGCAGCACCAAGAACTTCGCCCGCTCCAAGGGCATGATGTTCGACGCCCCGGAGCTGATGCACGCCCTGCTGGGCAAGCTGGCCGACGCGGTCACCGCCTATCTCAACGCCCAGGTGGCCGCCGGCGCCCAGGCGTTGATGATCTTCGACACCTGGGGCGGCACCCTCACCCCGCGCGACTACGCCGCCTTCTCCCTGGCCTACATGCAGCGCGTGGTGGACGGCCTGACGCGAGAATCCGAAGGCAGGCGCGTGCCGGTGATCCTGTTCACCAAGGGCGGCATGGGCTGGCTGGAGATGATGGCCGCCACCGGCGCCGACGCCCTGGGCCTGGACTGGACCATCGACATCGGCGAGGCGCGCCGGCGGGTGGGCGACCGGGTCGCCCTGCAGGGCAACCTCGACCCCTGCACCCTGTACGCCTCGCCTGAAGCCATCCGCCGCGCGGTGGGCGAGGTGCTGGAGAGCTACGGCAGAGGTCCGGGCCACGTCTTCAACCTCGGCCACGGCATCCATCCCGAGATCCCGCCAGAACATGCCGCCGCCATGGTGGAGGCGGTGCATGAACTCAGCGCGCCCTATCACGCTGCCGGCGCCTGATGGTGGGCAGGCGCTCCAGCCGAACCTCGAATGACGGCGCCGTGCGGGCGGCGCTCGCATCCATCGTTGCCGCCATTGATCGCGGTGCGTTCCCCCAAGCTGAACGTCTGTTGCAGGAAACGCTGCACCTCGAGCCCGACCATCCGGATCTACTGCATCTCGCCGGCGTGGTCGCCATGGCGAGAGGGGACATCGACGAGGCTGTCGATCTGATCCGTAAGGCGATCCGGCGTTTCGGCAAGGCACCTGTCTATCACTACAATCTGGGTCTTGCGCTGAGTCAGCGAGGTGAGTTCGAGGCGGCCGCCAGGGCCTTTCAGAAGGCGATACGTCTTGGACAGGCCGACCATGACGTCTACAAGAATCTCGGTATTGCGCATCAGCAGGCAGGACGTCTCGGAGAAGCCGAAAAGGTATTCGAGTCGGCCACACGGCAGTTTCCCGGTGATGTCGTTGCCTGGCTGAATCTGGCCAAGATTCGGATAGAGCTGGGCGATGCCGAAGGGGTGGCCCTGGCGCTGGGCGAGGCGAGGAAACTCGCGGCAGACGATGCGGTGGTTTGGCGTGATATCGCCAATCTCTACCTGACACTGGGGCGCCTCGAGGAGGCCGCGTCGGCCTGCGACGGTGGTCTGCGCACCGCCCCTGACGACGGGAGCCTCTGGTACCTCAAGGGACATGTGTTCTACGAAAGCAGTCGGCACCTGAGTGCGGAGGATGCCTATGACAGGGCGTTGGCCGAAGGCTTCGACCAGCTCAAGGTACGGTTGGCGCAGGCGCGGCTGCTGCTCACCAGTGGGCGTTTGAGCGAAGGGCGGGCGTTGCTGGCGGACCTTCGTGGTGAGGAGGGCCTGTCCGTCGAGGTGCTAGGGGGTATGGCGCTGCTGTATTCCTTGATCGGCGATTTTCGGGAGGAAGAGGCCTGTCTCAGGGCCATGCTGGAGAAGGACCCGAAAAACCTGGCGGCCCAGGCGGCCTTGTCCTTCGTTCCCGGCCGGTCCCTGACCGCCGAGGCGGTGCGTTCACTCGAACGCTATCTGCGGGATCCATCGGTTCCTGTACGCGACCGTTGCACCGCCGGTTTCGCTCTGGGTAACCATTATCGGGGTGCCGGCGATGTCGACAGGGCGTTCCGCTGCTACAGGCAGGCCAATCGGCTGAAGTCCGTCAGCTGGGACCGAAGAGGGTACGGCGAATGGGTTGCGCGCACCCTGGAACTATGCGGTGAAAGATTTTTCCGTGAGCGCAGCGATTGGGGCAGCGCCAGCGGGCGTCCACTCCTCATCGTGGGCATGCCGCGTTCGGGTACGACCCTGGTCGAACAGATCCTGTCGACCCATTCCCGGATTCACGGGGCTGGAGAGCTGGGAGGCGTGGCTACCCTCGCCAGCCGCCCCGGCAGGGAGGCCCCGGCTATCACGGAAAATGCAGAAGCGCTCCTTGCCCTGGACCGGGATGCCGTGAAGACGTACGCCGAGGGCTATCTGGAACGTCTGGAGCAGCAGGATGCAGAG
>CAZVIG010000226.1:2540-4218 GCA_964627395.1 uncultured Sedimenticola sp. | reverse complement strand
AGCAGATCCTGCTGGTCAATCTCTCCGGGCGGGGTGACAAGGACATTCACACCGTGGCCGCGGCCTGGGCCAGGGCATGGCTGGACTCCAGGGCGGGAATGATGCCCTCGGTGCGGGTCAGCGCATGGAAGGCGTCCAGGGCGGCGTGATCGTCGATGGCCACGTATTCGGCGCGGCCGATGTCCTTGAGCCAGGCATGCTCCGGCCCCACGCCGGGATAGTCCAGGCCGGCGGAGATGGAATGGGTCTCGATGATCTGGCCGTCGGCGTCTTCCATCAGATAGGTGCGGTTGCCGTGCAGCACCCCGGGCCGGCCGGCGCACAGGGGGGCGGCGTGGCGGCCGGTCTCCAGCCCCTCGCCCGCCGCCTCCACGCCGTAGATGGCGACCTGCTCGTCCTCGAGGAAGGGATGGAACAGGCCGATGGCGTTGGAACCGCCGCCCACGCAGGCGATCAGGGCGTCGGGCAGGCGGCCGGTCATGGCCTGGATCTGCTCGCGCGCCTCGCGCCCGATCACCGCCTGGAAGTCGCGCACCATGGCCGGGTAGGGATGCGGGCCGGCCACGGTGCCGATGATGTAGAAGGTGTCGTCCACGTTGGCCACCCAGTCGCGCATCGCCTCGTTGAGCGCGTCCTTGAGGGTGCGCGAGCCGGAGGAGACGGTACGCACCTCGGCGCCGAGCAGACGCATGCGATAGACGTTGGCCTCCTGGCGCGCGGCGTCCACCTCGCCCATGTAGACGATACACTCCAGGCCGAGACGTGCCGCCACGGTGGCGGTGGCCACGCCGTGCTGGCCGGCGCCGGTCTCGGCGATGATGCGGGTCTTGCCCATGCGCCGCGCCAGCAGGGCCTGGCCGATGGTGTTGTTCACCTTGTGCGCGCCGGTGTGGTTGAGGTCCTCGCGCTTGAGGTAGATCTGGGCCCCGCCCAGCTCGCGGCTCAATCGCTCGGCGTGATAGATCGGCGAGGGGCGGCCCACATAGTGCTGCAGATCGGCGTCCAGCTCGGCCAGGAATTCCGGGTCGCGCATGTACTTCTCATAGGCGCGGCGCAGCTCGTCCACCGGCTCCATCAGGGTCTCGGCGATGAACACCCCGCCATAGGGGCCGAAGTGACCACGGTCGTCCGGCAGTTCAGTCGGTTTCATCTCGATTCGTCTCCACGGCGCACCGCCTGCACGAAGCGCCTCATCTTGTCGCTGTCCTTGATCCCGGGCGCCGCCTCGACGCCGCCGCTCACGTCCACCGCGAAGGGCCGCACCTGGCGCACCGCCTGTTCCACGTTGTCCGGATCCAGCCCCCCGGCCAGCACGATACGTCCGGCCAGGGCCGCCGGAATGCGCGACCAGTCGAAAGTCTCGCCGGTGCCGCCGGGAACGCCGGGCCGATAGGCGTCCAGCAGCAGGCCCCGCGCGCCGGCGAAGCGCCCCGCCTCGGCGGCCAGGTCGATGTCGTCCTTCATGCGCAGGGCGCGGATCCAGGGCCGCGCGTGTTCGGCGCAGTAGTCGGGACACTCGTTGCCGTGGAACTGGATCAGGTCGATCTGCACCTCGCCGACCACCTCGGCGATGGTCTCGGCATCGGCATTCACGAACAGGCCGACGCTGGTCACGAAGGGCGGCAGCTCGCGGACGATCGCGGCCGCCGGCTCCACCGACACGCACCTGGGGCTGGGG
>CAZVIG010000226.1:0-2530 GCA_964627395.1 uncultured Sedimenticola sp. | reverse complement strand
AGCGCGTCCTCGCGGCGGGTGATGCCGCAGACTTTCACCCGGGTTCGCATGGGCGCTTATTATGCCGTACCGCCGTGCCCCGCGTGACCCCTTTTGTCATCACGAAGAACACGAAGGGTTTCGAACCAACATTCATGGCACAGAGCGGCATCGCCGCAGATCATGACAAAAGCATGCCTGTCGTCCTCGTTGCCTTCGGTGCTGGAACCGGAACCAGCGCACCCCGTGGAGTCGCGGCTGAAGCCGCTCCCACAGGGCCCCCGCATCCGACTTGTGGGAGCGGGTTCAGCGCCGGCCGTGGATTCTCCGTGATCTCTGTGCGCTCTGTGGTCGTTTCCGCGCTTGTGTTCTTCGGGGTCGCCCGTCTCAGGCCGGAAAGCCGCTCAGGCGCGGTGTGGGGATCTCGAACTCGGCCGGGTATTCGACCCGCTCGAAGTAGAGCCCTTCAGGCGGTGCGGTGACGCCGCCCAGGGTGCGGTCGCGCAGTGCCAGCACCTCCGCCGCCCACTCCACCGGGCGGTCGCCCTTGCCGATGGCGATCAGTACCCCGGCGATGTTGCGCACCATGTGATGCAGAAAGGCGTTGGCGTGCACCGACAGCACCAGGAAGTCGCCGCGGCGTTCCACCTCTAGCGAGTGCAGGGTGCGCACCGGACTCTTGGCCTGACAACCCAGGGCGCGATAGCTGGAGAAGTCGTGCTCGCCCACCAGGGCCTGGCCGGCGACATGCATGCGCTCGGCGTCCAGCGGCCGGTGTACCCAGGTGACGCGCCCGGCCAGGACCGCGCTGCGGGCGGTGCGGTTGAAGATGAAATAGCGGTAACGCCGCGATATCGCGGAGAAGCGGGCGCTGAAGGCGGAATCCACCTCGCGCGCCCAGGTGACGCTGATATCCGGCGGCAGGTTGACGTTGGTGCCCAGCAGCCAGTTGCGCTCGCTGCGCCGGGCCTCGGTGTCGAAGTGCACCACCTGCCCCAGGGCGTGCACACCGGTGTCGGTACGCCCGGCACAGACCACCCGCAGCGGATGGGCCGCCACCTTGGAAAGCGCCGCCTCCAGGGTCACCTGGGCGGTACGCACCCCCGGCTGCTGGGCCTGCCAGCCGTGGAAGCGGCTGCCGTCGTACTCCACTCCGAGTGCGATTCTCATGGTGCGCTACGACAAGGGGCGCCCGAGGCGCCCCGTTACGGATGACATGGAATCGGGGATCAGCCGATCTCGGCCAGCAGCTTCTCGGCCGCTTCGCGCTGGGCGTCGTTGCCTTCCTGGCGGATCTCCTCGAGGATGTCACGCGCACCCTCGCCGTCGCCCATGTCGAGGAAGGCCTTGGCCAAATCGAGCTTGGTCTCGATCGCCTCGGCATCGATGTTGGAGGACCCCAGGCTATCCAGATCCAGATCCACATCGCTGTCCAGCCCCTTCTCGAAGGCCTCGTCCAGCTTGATGGGCTGGTCGAGCCCGCCTTCGTCGGCCTCGTCGGGCGTTGCGGCCTGGGAAGGCACGTCCAGGTCCTCGGTGAGGCGGCTGAGGTCGCCCTCCAGGGAGGAGAGATCGCTGAGCTGCTCGAGCTGTCCCTCGAGGTCGATGTCCGAAGTCTCGCTGGGGCTCTCTTCCCCGCCCGACAGGTCCAGGGTGGGCAGCTCCAGGGAATCGTCCGGCTCCTCGGAGGGACGGGCGGTCGCCTCGGGCTCTGCGCTGGGCAGTTCCAGGTCCAGAGATTCCAGATCTTCCAGCGGATTCACTTCGGAGTCCAGATCATCGAGGTCTTCCAGTTCCTTGAGGTCGTCCAGGTCCAGGGAGGGCTCGTCGATGCTCTCGCCCAGGTCTTCGCCGGCAGCCAGGTCGCTAAGTTCGTCGTCGAACTCGTCGGCCAGTTCGGAGATCTCGGTCTGCAGCTCCGACGGCCCGGCCTCGGCATCCACGTCCTCGGGCACCGGCACCACCGTCGGCGCCGCGCCTTCCTCGGCATACAGGCTGTTGTCCGGATCCAGCTCGCGGCCCATCTCGCGCGCCCGCGCCCAGGCGTCCTGGTCCACGATGTCCTGGCCGTTCTCCACCATGCCCTGCGCCAGCGCGTTGAAGGCGGAGACATTGCGCGTGGCGTAGTACACCTCCAGCAGCTTGTGCTTGAGCGCGAGGCGGTCGGGATCCCGCTCCATGGCCTGCTTGAGCAGGTCCTCGGCCTGCTGGTAGCGGCCATAGGCGATATAGACGTCCGCCTCGGCCACCGGGTCCACCTCGCCGGTCTCGTCCCGTAGCGCGTTGACGTCGCTGGGCGAGAACTCGCTCAGCATGGAGGTCTCTTCGTCGTGGCTGAGCTGGCTGTCCTCGGTGATGCCGGCGATGTCGTCGTCTTCCGCCTTGGCCTGCTCCGTACCGGTGACCTGGGCGAGCGTCTCCTCGGCCGCCTCCTCGCCACCGGAGCGGCGCCGCAGGCCCAGCAGGATCAGCAGCAGGGCGAGCACGCCACCGGCGCCCGCCACCAGCGGCAGATTGTCCTGGACGAAACGCAGGGGATCGAAGCCGCCTT
>CAZVIG010000225.1:0-4246 GCA_964627395.1 uncultured Sedimenticola sp. | reverse complement strand
GGTGGACGACGTGCTCAACGTCTCCGGCCACCGCCTGGGCACCGCCGAGATCGAGTCCGCCCTGGTGCTGCACGACAAGGTCGCCGAGGCCGCGGTGGTGGGCTGCCCGGACGAGATCACCGGCCAGGCCATCTACGCCTATGTGACCCTGATGAAGGGCGAGCAGGGCAGCGACGCGCTGAAGCAGGAGCTGATCGACCTGGTGCGCCAGGAGATCGGTCCCATCGCCAAGATCAAGTACATCCAGTGGGCGCCGGGCCTGCCCAAGACCCGCTCCGGCAAGATCATGCGCCGCATCCTGCGCAAGGTCGCCGCCAACGAGCTGGACAATCTGGGCGACACCTCCACCCTGGCCGATCCCAGCGTGGTGGAGGAGCTGATCGAGAACCGCCTCAACCGCTGAGGCACGGCGGATGGCGGCCGGCAACAGCGACATCCACCGCCAGGCGCTGGCGCTGATCGAGCGGGGCGACTGGGACGCCGCCCACCGCCTGGTGCAACCGCACGGCGACCGGCTCTCCTGCCTGATCCATGCCTGGCTGCATCGCGAGGAGGGTGACCGCGGCAACGCGGCCTACTGGTACGACCGCGCGGGCGAGCCCTTCCCCGACAACAGCCTGGAGGAGGAACTGGAGCGGCTGCGCGGTCTGATCGAAGACCGGCAATGACACCCCCCGTCGGGGCCGGCGCCCCGACAGGAGGTGAACGAAAGGGTCAGTCGGACCCGCTCTCGGCCTTGCCCTCTGCGGCGGAGGGTTGCTCTGTCTTCGCAGCCTCGGCGCTCGGCGGCTTCGGGCGCTCGGCCCCGGTCGCCGGGGTCTTCGACGTCTGCGTGGCCGGTGCTGCCGACGGGGGCGCCGCGGGCTGCTGCCCACCAGCGGGTGCCGCATAGGGGGCGGCGCCCCACCCGGGTGCCGGCGCCCCATAAGGCCGCCCCCAGGCCGGATAGGGCGGCGGAGGCGGATAACCCCATCCACGATACCAGCGGGGCTTGCGGCCGAAGCTCCAACTCTTCTTGCCGAAGGAGGGCGACCAGCGGTCCCCCCAGTCGAAGGAGCCGAAGTTCAACTTCACCGGGTCATCGCTGTCACGGCCGAAGCTCCATTCCCTGCCCCAATTGCTCCAGCCGTCGTCTCCCTTGAGACGGCGGGCATCCCACCAGCCCGAGGACTTCCGCTTCTTCGGCTTCTTGCCCCGGTTCCAGCCGGAATCGCTCCGGTCGCTGCGGTAACGCCAGCCGGAGCCCTTCGGCCGCGAGCCCCAGCGCCAGGTCCCGTCGCGGCCGTCCGACCCCCAGTGCCAGCGGGGGTTGTAGTCACGGTAGCCCGGTGGCGGATAGCCCCAGCGCGCATAGTCCTCCGGGTCGTAGTCGTAGAAGCCGTTGTCCGAATCGAAGCCGAAACCGAAACCGGCCTGGACGTTCCAGGGCAACAGCACCCCGGCCAGCAGGCCCAGCAGTCGGATTCCCCGTGGTCTGTGCATCTGCCTCTCCTCGCTGCGATGAAGGATGCCCATGATATAGGCCCGACCGCAGATGAAATCAAACCGCCCCGCCGCTTTGACCTGCATCAAGCTGCCTTCGGCAAGCCCTTGCGCCACACGCCGGGTCATCCCAAGCTGGCAGGCGACATAATCCCCGGGACGACGCAGATGCTGACCATCGACGGCAACGAAGCGGCGGCGCGTATCGCCTACCAGACCAACGAGGTCATCGCCATCTACCCCATCACCCCGGCCTCGCCGATGGGCGAGTGGGCCGACGAATGGGCGGCACAGGACCGGCGCAACCTACTCGGGGTGATTCCCCAGGTGGTGGAGATGCAGAGCGAGGGCGGCGCCGCCGGGGCCACCCACGGCGCCCTGCAGGGCGGCGCCCTGGCGACCGGCTTCACCGCCTCCCAGGGCCTGCTGCTGATGATCCCCAATATGTTCAAGATCGCCGGCGAGCTGACCCCCACGGTGCTGCACGTGGCGTCCCGCTCCATCGCCGCCCAGGCGCTGTCGATCTTCGGCGACCACTCCGACGTGATGGCGACCCGCAGCACCGGCTATGCCCTGCTCTGCTCCGGCAGCGTGCAGGAGGTGATGGACTTCGCCCTGATCGCGCAGATGGCCACCTTGCGCTCGCGGATCCCCTTTCTGCACTTCTTCGACGGATTCCGCACCTCGCACGAGGTGAACAAGATCGAGGAGATCACCGAGGAGACCATCCGCCGCCTGATCCCGGACGAGCTGATCCACGCCCACCGTCGCCGCGCCATGACCCCGGACCGCCCGGTATTGCGCGGCACCTCCCAGAACCCGGACGTCTATTTCCAGGGGCGCGAGACGGTCAACCCCTATTACGCAGCCTGTCCCGGCATCGTCGAGCAGTGCATGCAGGATTTCGGCGAGGCCACCGGGCGTCACTACCGGCTGTTCGAGTTCCACGGCCACCCCGAGGCGGAGCGGGTGGTGCTGCTGATGGGCTCCGGCCAGGGGGCGGCCATGGAGGCGGTGGACAGCCTCGCCGCCCGCGGCGAACGGGTGGGATTGATCAAGGTACGGCTGTTCCGCCCCTTCTCGCCGGATCACCTGCTCGCCGCCATCCCCGACAGCGCCCAGGCCCTGGCGGTGCTCGACCGCACCAAGGAGCCGGGGGCCGACGGCGAGCCGCTCTACAAAGACGTGGCCACCGCCCTGATGCAGGCCTGGTCGGACGGGCGGATCGCCCGCCTGCCGCGGGTGGTCGGCGGGCGCTATGGCCTCTCCTCCAAGGAGTTCACCCCCGGCATGGCCAAGGCGGTGCTGGACGAGCTGAAGCAGGAGCGGCCGAAGAACCACTTCACCATCGGCATCCACGACGACGTCAGCCACAGCAGCCTGGCCTGGGACCCCGACTTTCGCTCCGATGCGGTCCAGCAGATGACCCAGTGCGTCTTCTACGGGCTGGGTTCGGACGGCACCGTCTCGGCCAACAAGAATTCGATCAAGATCATCGGCGAGCGCACCGACTATCACGCCCAGGGCTATTTCCAGTACGACTCCAAGAAGGCCGGTGCGGTGACCGTCTCGCACCTGCGCTTCGGGCCCGAGCCGATCCACTCCAGCTACCTGATCGAACCGGGGCAGGCGCAGTTCGTCGCCTGCCACCAGCCCAACTTCCTGGAACGCTACCCCATGCTGGAGAAGGCGGCGCCCGGCGGCACCTTCCTGCTCAACAGCCCGCACCCGCCGGACCAGGTCTGGGACCGGCTGCCGCTGGAGGTGCAGGAACAGATCCTGGAGAAGAAGCTGCGCCTGTTCGTGATCGACGCCTACCGCATCGCGCACGAGACCGGCATGGGGCGGCGCATCAACACCATCATGCAGACCGCCTTCTTCGCCATCACCGGCATCCTCGACACCGAGGTGGCGATCCGCGAGATCAAGGCCATGGTGGAGAAGACCTATGGCCGCAAGGGACGGCGCCTGCTGGAGCGCAACTTCGCCGCCATCGACCAGACCCTGCCCAATCTGCACCAGGTGGCGGTGCCCGGCGAGATCACCAGCCGGGTGCGGATGCCGCCGGTGATCCAGGGCGAGGCGCCCGACTTCGTGCGCCGGGTCACCGCCCCGCTGATCGCCGGGCGCGGCGACGAGCTGCCGGTGAGCGCCATCCCCGCGGACGGCACCTGGCCGCTGGGCACCGCCGCCTACGAGAAGCGCAAGCTGGCCCTGGAGATCCCGGTCTGGGACGAGGTGCTCTGCACCCAGTGCGGCAAGTGCCCCCTGGTGTGCCCGCATGCCGCCATCCGCTCCAAGCTGTATCACGAGGCGGAACTGGCCGAGGCGCCGCAAGGCTTCCGCCATGCCCCCCTCAAGGGCGGCGGCAGGGAGCTGCCCAAGGACCTGCACATCAGCTACCAGGTGGCGCCGGACGACTGCACCGGCTGCGGCCTGTGCGTGGACATCTGCCCCATCCGCGACCGCGAGAACCCGGAACGCAAGGCGCTCAACATGGTGCCGGTGGAGAAGGCGCGCGACGCCGAGCGGCCACACTGGGATTTCTTTCTGAGGCTGCCCGAGTTCGACCGGAGACAACTGAAGGTGACCACCCTCAAGGGCGCCATGGTGATGCAGCCGCTGTTCGAATTCTCCGGCGCCTGCGTGGGCTGCGGCGAGACGCCCTACATCAAGCTGGCGACCCAGCTGTTCGGCGACCGGATGCTGATCGCCAACGCCACCGGCTGCTCCTCCATCTACGGCGGCAACCTGCCCACCACCC
>CAZVIG010000224.1:0-4271 GCA_964627395.1 uncultured Sedimenticola sp. | reverse complement strand
ACCGCCCCCTACGCCCGCATCACCGGCACCGGCGGCTATCTGCCGGAGAAGGTGCTCACCAACCACGACCTGGAAAAGATGGTCGCCACCTCGGACGAGTGGATCCGCGAGCGCACCGGCATCCGCCAGCGCCACATCGCCGCCGACGACGAGACCACCTGCGACCTGGCCGAGCATGCCGCACGCCGCGCCCTGGCCGCCGCCGGCCGCGAGCCCGAAGAGATCGACCTGATCGTGCTGGCCACCACCACCCCCGACAAGGTCTTCCCCAGCACCGCCTGCCTGCTGCAGGCACGCCTGGGCAACCATGGCGCGGCCGCCTTCGACGTGCAGGCGGTCTGTTCCGGCTTCATCTACGCCCTGGGCGTGGCCGAGAAGTTCATCCGCTCCGGCAGCCACCGCTGCGCCCTGGTGGTGGGCGCTGAGACCTTCTCGCGGGTCATCGACTGGAGCGACCGCGGCACCTGCGTGCTGTTCGGCGACGGCGCCGGCGCGGTGGTGCTCGAGGCCTCCGAGGAGCCCGGCATCCTCTCCACCCACCTGCATGCCGACGGCGCCTACGAGAAGCTGCTGCACGTGCCCGGCGGCGTCTCCCGCGGCTTCGACTTCGAGGACGAGGAGGGTGACCCGCGCTATACCAAGATGCGCGGCAACGAGGTCTTCAAGATGGCGGTCAACACCCTGGGCCGCATCGTGGACGAGACCCTGGAGGCCAATGGCCTGCGCAAGTCCGACATCGACTGGCTGGTGCCGCACCAAGCCAACATCCGCATCATCAACGCCACCGCGCGCAAACTGGGTCTGCCCATGGACCGGGTGGTGGTGACCGTGGACCGCCACGGCAATACCTCCGCCGCCTCGGTGCCCCTGGCGCTGGACACGGCGGTGCGCGACGGCCGCATCCAGCGCGGCGAGACCCTGCTGCTGGAGGCCTTCGGTGGCGGCTTCACCTGGGGCTCCGCCCTGCTGATCTACTGAGAGACCGACCATGCGCCTTGCTATGACCTTTCCCGGCCAGGGCTCGCAATCGGTGGGCATGCTCGGCGACCTGGCCGCCGCCTTCCCGCTGGTGCGCGAGACCTTCGAGGAGGCCTCCGACGCCCTGGGCAGCGACCTCTGGACGCTGAGCCAGCAGGGCCCCGCGGAGGAACTCAACCGCACCGAGAACACCCAGCCCGCCATGCTCGCCGCCGACATCGCGGTGTGGCGGGTGTGGAACGACCAGGGCGGTCCCGAGCCGATGCTGCTCGCCGGCCACAGCCTGGGCGAGTATGCGGCCCTGGTGGCCGCCGGCGCCATGGGCTTCGCCGATGCGGTGCGCCTGGTGCGCGAACGCGGGCGCCTGATGCAGCAGGCCGTGCCGGCCGGCGAGGGCGCCATGGCGGCCATCCTGGGGCTGGAGGACGACCAGGTGCGTTCGATCTGCGCCGAGGCGGCGCAGGGCGAGGTGGCCGAGGCGGTCAACTTCAACTCCCCCGGCCAGGTGGTGATCGCGGGCAACGCGGGCGCCATCGCGCGCGCGGTGGAGCTGGCCAAGGCCGCGGGCGCCAAGCGCGCCCTGCCGCTGGACGTGAGCGTGCCCTCGCACTGCGCCCTGATGCGCGATGCCGCGCAACGCCTGCGCGAGGTGCTGCAGTCGGTGACCGTCGAGGCGCCGCGCATCCCGGTGCTGCACAACGTCACCGTGGAGCCGGCCGGCGATCCGGAGGCGATCCGCGACCTGCTGGCGCGCCAACTGCACGGGCCGGTGCGCTGGGTGGAGACGGTGCGCGCGATGCGCGAGCAGGGCGCCGAGGCGCTGGTGGAGGCGGGCCCGGGGAAGGTGCTCACCGGGCTGTGCAAGCGTATCGACCGACAGATCACGGCCCTGCCGGTATTCGACGGGGCCAGTCTCGAAAAGGCACTGGAGACCATCAATGGCTGACAAGAAGATTGCGCTGGTGACCGGCGCGAGCCGCGGCATCGGCAAGGCGATCGCCCTGGCCCTGGGACGCGAGGGCATGACCGTGATCGGCACCGCCACCTCCGAAGGTGGCGCCGACGCCATCACCCGCGTCCTGGGCGAGGCCGGTATCGCCGGGCGGGGCATGTGTCTGGACGTCGCCGACGACGCCTCGGTGGAGTCGGTGGTGAAGGCCATCGGCGAGGAGTTCGGCACCGTCACCGTGCTGGTCAACAACGCCGGCATCACTCGCGACAACCTGCTGATGCGGATGAAGCCCGAGGAGTGGCAGGCGGTGATCGACACCAACCTCAATTCGCTCTACCGGGTGTGCAAGGCCTGCCTGCGGCCGATGATGAAGGCCAAGTGGGGTCGCATCGTCAACATCGCCTCTGTGGTTGGCGCCAGCGGCAACGCCGGCCAGACCAACTACGCCGCCGCCAAGGCGGGGATGATCGGCTTCACCAAGTCGCTGGCGCAGGAGATCGGCTCGCGCGGCATCACCGTCAACGCGGTGGCGCCCGGCTTCATCGACACCGACATGACCCGCGAGCTGCCCGAGGCGCAGCGCGAGGCGCTGCTCGCGCAGATCCCGGTGGGCCGCCTCGGGGCCCCCGAGGAGATCGCCGCCGCGGTGGCCTTCCTCGCCTCGGACGCCGCCGCCTACATCACCGGCGAGACGTTGCACGTGAACGGCGGCATGTACATGGCCTGAGGGACGATCGGCCTG
Organism: uncultured Sedimenticola sp.; assembly: GCA_964627395.1. Classification (GTDB taxonomy): domain Bacteria; phylum Pseudomonadota; class Gammaproteobacteria; order Chromatiales; family Chromatiaceae; genus MONJU. The sequence continues at coordinate 1,599 of CAZVIG010000224.1, read as the reverse complement.
CAAGACATTGATATCCGGCGACTGTTCGTCAAACCCGGTCGTATCCGCAAGGGCCTATGACAGCGGCCGATTTGCACATACAATACGGCCTCACCGCGTGAGCACAGGTCACGCATTTCTGGAGGAATGAACCGAAATGAGCACTATCGAAGAACGCGTCAAGAAAATCGTCGTGGAGCAACTGGGTGTCAGCGAGGACGAGGTCACCAACGAGGCCTCCTTCGTCGACGATCTGGGCGCGGACTCCCTGGACACCGTCGAGCTGGTGATGGCCCTGGAGGAGGAATTCGAAACCGAGATTCCCGACGAAGAGGCCGAGAAGATCACCACGGTTCAGCAGGCCATCGACTACGTCACCGCCCACACCGGCTGAACCCCTTCATCCGATTCCCGCGGGCCGGGCAGGGCGCCAGTCGCTGCCCGGCCCGGTCGTCAGCATGAGCATCGCGAGGCCCGCCCCCTGATGTCTGGTTTCAATTCCGAACGAAGAGTGGTCGTCACCGGCCTCGGTCTGGTGTCCCCCGTGGGCCAGGACGTGGCCTCCGGCTGGGAGAGCATCCTGGCCGGTCGCAGCGGCATCCAGCCGATCACCCACTTCGATGTCGAGCCGTTCAGCGTCCACTTCGGAGGTCCCATCTACGGCTTCGACGTCGAGAAGTACATCTCGAAGAAGGAGGCGCGCAAGATGCACCCCTTCATCCATTACGGGATCGGCGCCGGGGTGCAGGCCATCGAGGACGCGGGGCTGGAGGTCACCGACGAGAACCGGCGGCGCATCGGCGTCTCCATCGGCTCCGGCATCGGCGGCATCGGCGGAATCGAACAGGCCTACGAGGCCTATCTCAAGGGCGGGCCGCGCAAGATCTCGCCCTTCTTCGTGCCGGCCAACATCATCAACATGGTGTCCGGCAACCTCTCCATCATGTACGGGCTCAAGGGTCCCAACCTGTCGCTGGTCTCCGCCTGCGCCACCGGTACCCACGCCATCGGCGACGCCATGCGCATGATCCAGTACGGCACCGTGGACGTGATGGTCGCCGGCGGCGCCGAGATGGCCACCTCGCCCACCGGGCTGGGGGGCTTCGCGGCGGCGCGGGCGCTGTCCACGCGCAACGACGACCCCCAGGCCGCCAGCCGCCCCTGGGACCGCGACCGCGACGGCTTCGTGCTCAGCGACGGCGCCGGCGTGGTGGTGCTCGAAGAACTGGAACACGCCCGGGCGCGCGGCGCGCGCATCTATGCCGAGCTGATCGGCTCGGGCATGAACTCCGACGCCTATCACATGACCTCGCCCTCCCCGGGCGGCGAGGGCGCGGCCGAGTGCATGCAGCTCGCGCTGGAGGATGCGGGCATCGATCCCGAACAGGTGGACTACATCAATGCCCACGGCACCTCCACCCCCGCCGGTGACGTGGCCGAGACCAAGGCGGTGAAGCGCGCCTTCGGGGATCACGCCTACAAGCTGGCGGTCAGTTCCACCAAGTCCATGACCGGCCACATGCTGGGCGCCGCCGGCGGTGCCGAGGCGGTGTTCACGGCGCTGGCGATCCGCGACCAGGTGGCCCCGCCCACCATCAACCTGGAGAACCCGGACCCGGA
>CAZVIG010000223.1:0-4291 GCA_964627395.1 uncultured Sedimenticola sp. | reverse complement strand
GGCGGCAAGAGCACCCTGCTGAAGCTGATCCTGGGCCTGCTGCGGCCGCAGCAGGGTCGGGTGCGGGTGCTGGGCCGGCCGCCGGCGCGGGTCCGCCACCTGCTGGGCTATGTGGCGCAGCATCCCGGCTTTGCGCGCGACTTCCCCATCCAGGTGCGGCAGGTGGTGGAACTGGGACTGGTGGGCCGGCGCGACGACCAGCCCGCCTGGCGTGTCCTGCTGCCTTCGCGGCTGACCGCGGACGACCGGGCGCGCGTGGACCAGGCCCTGGAGGAGGTGGAGGTCGCCGACCTGGCCGGGCGCCAGATCGGCAGCCTTTCCGGCGGCCAACTGCAGCGGGTGCTGCTGGCGCGCGCCCTGGTGGCGCGGCCGCGCATCCTGCTGCTGGACGAGCCCACCGCCAACGTGGACCAGCGCGCCGAGGGGGAGATCTTCGACCTGCTCAAGCGCCTCAACGAACGCATGACCATCCTGGTGGTGTCGCACGACATCGCCTTCGTATCCGCCTATGTGACGCGGGTCGCCTGCATCAACCGCACCCTGGCGTGCCATCCCACCGCCGCGATCGACGCGGGGCTGATCCGCGAACTCTATGGAGACAAGGTGCGCATGGTGGCGCACGACCATTCGGCATGAGCGAATTCATCCAGGCCCTGTTCCAGTACCAGTTCCTGCAGACCGCCCTGGGCGCCGGCCTGCTGGCCAGCATCGGCTGCGGCCTCATGGGCCCCTATGTGGTGGTCAAGCGCATCGCCTTTCTCGCCGGCGGCATCGCCCATTCGGTGCTGGGCGGCATGGGCGTGGCGCTCTATTTCGGTGCCGATCCGCTGGCCGGCGCCCTGATCGCCGCGGTGCTGGCGGCGGTGCTGATCGGCTGGGTGCGGCTCAACTGGCGCACCGGAGAGGACACCCTGATCGGCGCCCTGTGGGCCATCGGCATGGCGATCGGCATCCTGTTCATCTCGCGCATCCCCGGCTACCAGGCGGATCTGGTGGGCTATCTGTTCGGCAACATCCTGCTGGTGCCGCAACGGGAACTCTGGTTCATGGCAGGTCTGGATGCCCTGCTAATCGCCATCGTGGCGCTGTGGCACCGCCAGATCCTGGCGGTGGTGTTCGACGAGGAACAGGCGCGCCTGCGCGGCCTGCCGGTGACCTTCTTCTACCTGCTGCTGCTGGTGCTGATCGCGCTGACCGTGGTGCTGCTGATCCACGTGGTGGGGCTGATCCTGGTGCTGGCCCTGCTCACCCTGCCCGCCGCGATCGCCGCCCAGCACGTCCACTCCCTGGTGCGCATGATGGCGATCGCCACGGTGCTGTCGGCGCTGCTGGTCACCCTGGGGCTGGCCATGTCCTATGCGCCCAACCTGCCGCCGGGGCCCAGCATCGTGCTGCTCGCGGGGCTGGCCTATCTGATCTCCAGCCTGCTGGCCCGACGGAGGTCGCCATGAGCGACGCCATCGCGCAGGCGCGCCGGCTGTGCGCCCGCCGCGGGGTGCGCCTCACCCCCCGGCGCGAGACGGTGCTGCGCCTGATCCTGGACTCGGAGCGCCCGCTGTCCGCCTACGAGATCCTGGAGCGCATGCCCGCTACCCCGCGCCGCCCTGCCCCGCCCACCGTGTATCGCGCCCTCGACTTCCTGCTCGAACAGGGCCTGGTGCATCGTCTGGAGAGCCTGCATGCCTTCGTCGCCTGCCACCATCCGGAGCGCCCCCATGCCGGCCAGTTCCTGATCTGTACCGACTGCGGCCGGGTGAGCGAGCTGTGCGAGAGACGCATCGAGCACAGCCTGCGCGAGGCGGTACATGCCAGCGGCTTCCACACCCGCCGCCCCGTGGTGGAGCTGCTGGGCACCTGCGCCGACTGCCACCATGGCGGCGACTGATCCGGAGCAGGTCCTGCGCCGCTTCGTGGCGGCCGAACGCCTGCCGGCCGGGTTCACCGCCACCGCACGCCGCCATTTTCTGCCCCTGGCCGAGACCCTGGCAGCGCGCGCAACGGCGAAAGACGACGGCCTGCTGGTGGGCATCCACGGCTGTCAGGGCTCCGGCAAGAGCACCCTGGCGGCGCTGCTGACCCGGTTGCTCCACGACACCCACGGGCAGCGCTGCATCGATCTGTCGCTGGACGACTTCTATCTCACCCGCGCCGAGCGCGAACGGCTGGCACAGCAGATTCATCCCCTGCTGCGCACCCGCGGCGTCCCGGGCACCCACGATATCGGGCTGCTGATGCGCACCCTGGATGCCCTCTTCCGGCCCGGCGATCCGGTGGCGATACCCCGCTTCGACAAGGCTCGCGACGATCGACGGCCGGCCGACCAGTGGCCCCGCCTGCAGCCACCGCTGGATCTGGTGATCCTGGAAGGCTGGTGCCTGGGCGTACCGCCGCAGCCCGAGTCACGGCTGGCCGACCCAGTCAATACGCTGGAGGCCGAAAAGGACCCGGACGGCCGCTGGCGGCGCTTCGTCAACGAACGGCTGGCCGGCGACTACCAGGCCCTGCATGCGCGGGTGGACTACTGGATCATGCTCCAGGCACCCGGCTTCGACTGCGTGCTGGACTGGCGCCTGGAACAGGAACGCCGTCTCGCGGAGCGCCTCGCCGCCGGCGGCGGCGACACCGGCGGCCTGATGGACGAGGCGCGGCTGCGCCGCTTCGTCGCTCATTATCAGCGACTCACCGAATACGCCCTCGAGGTGCTGCCGGAACGGGTGGACCGCCTGTTCCGTCTGGACCGGCGGCGACGGATCCGCTGAGCGCGCCCCTGCTGGGCCTGATCGCGGGCTTCGAACAATGCCGGCACGGCGAGGTATTGATCGACGGCGTGGTTCAGCAGGTAGTAGACGCCCCCATGACCCTGTACGACCGGCCGTGCAACCTCTTCGTCGCCGAGTTCCTGGGCTCGGCCCAGGAAATGATCGGGCTCCCGATGAGACCCGACTCGAATCTCGTCCCCGGAGGAGACGGTTGCCGGGTGCGCTTCCCCACGGCATGCCCGGACCGCACGGCTTTGACGGGCAAGAGCAACCGAAACACGCTCAGAAATCCAGCAGCCGTTCCAGCAGGCCGGGCCCGTCCGATCCTGCGCAGTCGCTGCGCAGCGCGGGGGCGGAGCCGCGGGCGAAGGGGAGCTGGATGGCACCCTCGCAGCCCTCGGCCGAGAGACGCCCGGTGTCCGCCTCGACCCAGTGGTATTCCACCCCTGGCGGCGGCAGGGCCTCCAGCGGTGCCAGTTGCAGGTCGCGCATCACCCGCCCGAACACCGGCAGGGCGCCGCGCGAGCCGGTGAGGCCGGTGGGCTTGTTGTCGTCGCGGCCCACCCAGACCACCGCCACCCGATCGCCGCCGAAGCCCGCGAACCAGGCGTCGCGCAGGTCGTCGGTGGTACCGGTCTTGCCCGCCACCGGGAAGTCGTCGCCCAGATAGCGCTTGAGCCGCTGCGCCGTGCCCGCCTGCACCACCTCCTGCAGGTTGGCGGTGAGCAGGAAGGTGGCCACCGGGTCCAGGGTCTGCTCCACCTCCAGGGGATAACGCTGCAGCGGCCGGTCGTCGGCGTCCAGCACCTCGCGGATCGCGCGCAGCGGGGCTCGGAAGCCGCCGGCGGCGATGGTCTGGTAGAGCTGGGCCACCTCGATGGGCGCCATGGGAATGGCGCCGAGCAGCAGCGAGGGATAGGGCTTCACCTCCTTGTCCAGCCCCATGCGGTGCAGGGTGTCGATCACCGGTCGCAGCCCCAGATCCAGCCCCAGATGCACCGTGGCCAGGTTGAGCGACTGCGCCAGGGCGCGGTGCAGGGGCACCTTGCCGTGGGCCCGGTGATCGAAGTTGCGGGGCTTCCAGAGGCTGCCGTCAGGCAGCTTCAGGCGCACCGGCTCGTCGTCCAGCAGGGTCGCCAGGGTATAGCGCCGCGGCTGTGCCAGGGCGGTGAGATAGACCGCCGGCTTGACCAGCGAGCCCACCGGACGGCGCGCGTCCAGGGCGCGGTTGAAACCGGAGACGCCCGCCCGGCGGCCACCCACCAGGGCCCGCACCTCGCCGCCTTGGGGCGCGACGATCACCATCGCCCCCTGCAGCCTGCCGGCGGGGATGCGGTAGCCCTTCTCCAGGCGCTTCAGGGTGCCCGCCATGCCATCGACCGCCACCTTCTGCTCCCAGGGGTCCAGGGTGGTGAAGATGCGCAGCCCCTCGGAGGTGAGATCCTCCTCGCGGTAGTCGCGCGCGAGCTGGCGCCGCACCAGCTGGATGAAGGCGGGATAGCGGTGCTGCCGGCCGTGGCCGCGCGCGGTCA
>CAZVIG010000222.1:0-4316 GCA_964627395.1 uncultured Sedimenticola sp. | reverse complement strand
TGGTGGTGGGCTTGCGGAAGCCCGCGCCGTCCAGCATGGCGGGCCAGAACAGGGCGTGGAAGTAGATGATGTCCTTGCCGATGAAGTGATAGAGTTCGGCGTCGGTGTTTCCGGCCCAGTATTCGTCGAAGTCCAGCCCCTGCTTGTCGCAGAAGTTCTTGAAGCTGGCCATGTAGCCGATGGGCGCATCCAGCCAGACGTAGAAATACTTGCCGGGGGCGTCCGGGATCTCGAAGCCGAAATAGGGGGCATCGCGCGAGATGTCCCAGTCGGCCAGCCCCGCCTCGAACCATTCTTCGAGCTTGTTGGCCACCTCCGGCTGCACATGGCCGGCGCGGTGCCAGTCGCGCAGCACCTGTTCGAAGTCGGCGAGGCGGAAGAAGATGTGCTCCGACTCGCGCGCCTCCGGGGTGGCGCCGGAGACCGCCGAGCGGGGGTTCTTCAGCTCGGTGGGGGCATAGGTGGCGCCGCAGGACTCGCAGGAGTCGCCGTACTGGTCCGAGGCCCCGCAGCGCGGGCACTCGCCCTTGATGAAGCGGTCGGGCAGGAACATGCCGGCCTCGGGGTCGTAGGCCTGCTGGATGGTCTTGCGCACGATGTGGCCGGCGTCCCGGTTGCGCTCGTAGATCAGGGTCGCCAGGGCGCGGTTCTCCGGCGAATGGGTGGAATGATAGTTGTCGAAGCCGATGTGGAAGCCGGCGAAGTCCTCGGTGTGCTCCTTCCAGACGCGGGCGATCAGCTCCTCCGGCTCGATGCCCACGGCGCGCGCGCGCAGCATGATGGGGGTGCCGTGGGCGTCGTCGGCGCACACGTAGTAGCACTCGTGGCCGCGCAGCTTCTGGAAGCGCACCCAGATGTCGGTCTGGATGTATTCCACCAGGTGTCCCAGGTGGATGGAGCCGTTGGCATAGGGTAGGGCGCTGGTGACGAGGATCTTGCGGCGCTTCTCGGACATGGTCGGGTGATCTGCTACGGTCGAAAGTATCGATTATCCCACAAAGCCGCCGCGACCCGGCGGCCGGAAGGGAAAACCCGAGTGATTCAGTTGGGTTTACCGGGAGGGCGGTGATAGAATCGCCCACCAGTTTCCATCAATTCGCATTCCATCGCGCCGCGGCGCGGTCTGCAGGAGTATTTTCAATGGCTGAAGTCACCCGAGAATCCATCGAAGAGGCCCTCAAGGGCTATGTCGAACCCCACCTGGGCGTCGATCTGGTCACCGCCAAGGCGATCAAGGAGATCGACATCGACGGCGACAAGGTCAAGGTGAAGGTGGTCCTGGGCTTCCCCGCCAAGGGCGTGCAGGAGCAGATCGCCTCCGAGGTGAAGAAGGCCTGCGAGTCGGTCGAAGGCGTCTCCTCCTGCGACGTGGACCTGAGCTGGGAGGTGGTCGCCCACTCGGTGCAGAAGGCGCTCAAGCCCATCGACAACGTCAAGAACATCATCGCCGTGGCCTCCGGCAAGGGCGGCGTCGGCAAGTCCACCACCGCGGTCAACCTGGCGCTGGCGCTGTCCGCCGAGGGCGCGCGCGTCGGCATCCTGGACGCCGACATCTATGGCCCCTCGCAGCCGCGCATGCTGGGCATCACCGGCAAGCCGGAATCCAAGGACGGCAAGACCCTGGAGCCCATGACCAGCTATCACCTGCAGGCGATGTCCATCGGCTTCCTCATCGACGAGGAGACGCCCATGATCTGGCGCGGCCCCATGGTCACCCAGGCCCTGGAACAACTGCTCAACGACACCAACTGGGACGACCTGGACTACCTGGTGATCGACCTGCCGCCGGGCACCGGCGACACCCAGCTCACCCTGGCGCAGAAGGTGCCGGTCTCCGGCGCCATCATCGTCACCACCCCCCAGGACATCGCCCTGCTGGACGCGCGCAAGGGCTTCAAGATGTTCGAGAAGGTGGAGGTGCCGGTGCTGGGCATCGTGGAGAACATGTCCATCCACATCTGCTCCAACTGCGGCCACGAGGAACACATCTTCGGCGAGGGCGGCGGCCAGCGCATGGCCGAGGAGTACGGAGTGGAGTTCCTCGGCGCCCTGCCGCTGGAGAAGCGCATCCGCGAGGAGACCGACTCGGGCAAGCCGACCGTGGTGGCCGAGCCGGAGTCCCGCGCCTCGCAGATCTACCGCGAGATTGCACGCAAGGCCGCGGCCAAGCTGTCGCGCCAGGCCAAGAGCTACGCCGCCAAGTTCCCCAACATCGTGATCCAGAACAACTGATCGCGAGCGGCGCGGCGCGCTTCGCAGGCCCCGGCACCCGGGAAGGTGCCGGGGCTTTTTCGTGGGTGGAAACTGCCTTCAGTCGATATAGAAGAGCTGCAGCCCCCAGTGCTCCCCGCGCAGCCGGGGCAGTACCCATACCGGCTCGCGGTAGCGGTAGTAGTGCCGATGGTGCGGCCGGTAATGGGGCCGATAGGCCGGGTGGTCGTGGCGGTTCCGCCAGTTGCGCCAGCCCAGGTGAAGACCGCGGTCCCAATGGCGCTCGCGGATGCGCAGCCCGGGGGGACGCTCCCAGGGTCGTTCGTGCCGCCATCCCCGATGCCGGTGGTGGTCGTGTTTCCAATGCCCGCGGTCGTGATGGCCATGTGCCTCGTGATCCTGGTCGTGGTCATGCGCCAGCGCCGGGGCCGCCGCACCGGTGGCGAGCAGCGCGGCTGCGACCAGCGCGATGCCGAGCGATGTCTTCATGTCTGCCTCTCCTTCCGTTCGTGCCCTTCGTGAGGGTGTAGGGAAAGGCTAGGACAGGGCGGCTGAATGCAGGCTGAACGGGAGATGGTCGAGGCGCTTTCCCCCTCCTACTGTGGGAGCGGCTTCAGCCGCGACAGGGAGGCCGGTGCTGTATCGGTGTCGGGGCTGAAGCCCCTCCCACAAAGAGGGTCCAGCTTCACCCCCACCTATGGGAAAGGCCGGAAAGGGAGCGGAAATTTCCGTCGGGCCTGAAGGCCCTCCCACAAGTCGAAGCGACTGAGAGGGATTGTGGGAGCGGCTTCAGCCGCGACCGGGAGGTCGTGTTGCGCCGAGGTCGGGACTGAAGCCCCTCCCCCAAAAAGATCCACCTTCCTCTCCCCCGCAAGCGGGGGCCGTTCGCCGTTGGCCAAGCCAGGCGGCTCAGAGCGATCCCCAGCTGTCCTTGCGGCGGCGCAGGCGCAGGTGCGGCAGGATCAGGCCGATGAGGATGCCGGCGATGGTCACGCCGCCGCCGATCATGAACCAGCGCTGGGCGCTGTTGTTCTCCAGCTCGCGCTTTTCCTGCTTCAGCTCCTCGTTGCTGCGGGTCAGCTCCGCCACCTGCTTGCGCAGCTCGTTGCGCTCGTTGGCGATGCGCACCGCGTTGGCGGAGGTGCGACGCAGGGCGGCCAGTTCCTGTTCGATGCGGGTCTTCTCCGCCTGCAGGGCCTGGTGCTCGCGGGTCAGCTTGTTGTGCCGCTCGGTGAGATCGGCGAGGCGTCGCTGCAGCTCGCTGGGGGCGGTCTTGAGGTCGGCCACCTCCTGCTGCAGGGCGGCGAGCTGGTCGCGCGCCACCGGGTGGTCGAGGAGCTGGCGGGTGAGGACATAGCCCTCCTTGCCGTTGGGCAGGCGCACCCGGCTGTAGCCGGTGGCGCGGTTGCGGGACAGCACCTGTACCGGGGTGCCCGACTTGATCATGCTGATGATCTTGTGGCGCGGGCTCTCGCCGCTGCGCACCGTGATCTTGAACTCGTCGGTGACCCAGGCGCGTTCGGCCAGGGCGGCCTGCGCCAGGAGCAACAGGGCGGCGACTAACAGAAATCTCTTCACGATACTGATCCTCTACTGCCGATCGTCCCGCCTGCCGGGCGGGAAGGGAACATCTTACGGCTTCTGGGACCGCGCCGGCGCGAACCGGTTCACCCCGTTCAGCGCAGCAGGAACTCCAGCAGCGCCTTCTGCGCATGGAGGCGGTTCTCCGCCTCCTCCCAGACCACGCTCTCGGGGGCGTCCAGCAGCTCCGCCTCCACTTCCATGCCGCGGTAGGCGGGCAGGCAGTGCATGAACAGGGCATCGGGCGCGGCGTGCCGCATCAGCTCCCGGGTGACCTTGTAGGGGGCGAAGGCGGCCTGGCGGCGCTGCTTCTCCTCCTCCTGGCCCATGCTCACCCAGGTGTCGGTGACCACCAGGTCGGCACCGCTCACCGCCGCCACCGGGTCGCGCAGCAGGGTGCAGCGCTCGCCCGCGGCGGCGAGGATGTCGGGGTCCGGGTCGTAGCCCTCGGGGCAGGCGATGTTGAGGCGGAAGTCGAACTGGCGCGCGGCGTTGATATAGGAGTGGCACATGTTGTTGCCGTC
>CAZVIG010000221.1:0-4317 GCA_964627395.1 uncultured Sedimenticola sp. | reverse complement strand
CGCTTCGAGCTGGCCGAGGGCGGCACCCTGTTCCTGGACGAGATCGGCGACATGAGCATGCACATGCAGGTCAAGCTGCTGCGCGTGCTGCAGGAGCGCACCTTCGAGCGGGTGGGCAGCAACAAGACCATCCGCTGCAACGTGCGCATCATCGCCGCCACCCACCGCGACCTGGAGAAGGCCATCGCGGAGGGCAAGTTCCGCGAGGACCTCTATTACCGCCTCAACGTCTTCCCCATCGAGGTGCCGCCGCTGCGCGAGCGGGTGGAGGACATCCCGGTCCTGGTGGCGGACTTGATCGCGCGCATCGAGCACGAGAAGCGCGGCTCGGTGCGCCTCACCCCCGCCGCGGTCACCGCGCTCACCCACTATAGCTGGCCCGGCAATGTACGCGAGCTGGCCAACCTGATGGAGCGTCTGGCGATCCTCTATCCGTATGGCGTGGTGGACGTGGCGGACCTGCCGGAGAAGTTCCGCGCCGGCATCCCCCTGCCGCCCCAGCCCAGCGCCGGCGAGGCCCTGCCCGAGGTGACCGTGGCCGGCAGCCAGCCGGGGACCGTCACCACGGTGCCGCGGCTGCCGCCGGAGGGGATCGACCTGAAGGCCTATCTGGCGGACGTGGAGCAGAGCCTGATCCGCCAGGCGCTGGAGGAGGCCGACGGCGTGGTGGCGCATGCCGCGCGCAAGCTGCAGATGCGCCGCACCACCCTGGTGGAAAAGCTCCGCAAGTACGGCCTGCAGCGTGCCAATGAGATGGCGTGAACGGCCGTCGAACTCTTGACTCCCGTCTGATCCGATCCCCGCAACTTACTGATCCAAAAGACATGCCCTAAGCGGGCACGCCTCTTGCTAGCTGCACTGCGAGTACCCGACAGCAGGCAGCAGCCCATGAGTCTTACCCAGTCCCAGGCGGTCGATCGCAGCGCCTCCCTGACCGAGGCCTTCCACGCCTTCAACGATCTCTCGGAGCAACTGGCCCAGGCCTATGCGCGCCTCGAGGCCCAGGTGGCGGAGCTGGCCGCCGAGCTGGCGCGTGCGCGCATCGCCCGCGACAGCGACCGCCGCCAGCACCTGCAGCTCGCCGACCGGCTCGGCGCCCTGCTGGAGATCCTGCCCGCCGCGGTGGTGCTGGTGGACGGGCGGGGTCGTATCGACCGCTTCAACCCCGCCGCCGAGGCGCTGTTCCAGGGGCTGGCCTGGGGCCGCCGCTGGGACGAGGTGTGCGAGGACAACCGGCTCGCCCGTCACGGCGAGGGCGACTGGGTGCTGCAAGGCGAGCGGCGGGTGAGCCTGTGCAGCCGCACCCTGGAGGACGGCGGCCGCATCCTGGTGCTGCTGGACACCACCGAGCAACGGGCCCTGGAGGAACGTGCACGGCGCCAGGACCGTCTCGCCGACATGGGCCGCATGGCCGCCCAGCTCGCCCACCAGATCCGCACCCCGCTGGCGACCGCGCTGCTGTATGGCGGCCACCTGGCGCGTCCGGGTCTGGACGAGGCCCAGCGTCAGGCGTTCGCCGCCAAGCTGGTGGACGGGCTCAAGCACACCGAGCGGCTGGTCGGCGACATGCTGGCCTTCAGCCGCGGCGGCAACTTCCAGCCGGTGCCGGTCTCGTTGGGCGAACTGGCGGCGCGCGCCCTGGACGCCCAGGCGCCGCGCCTGCAGGCCGAGGGCATCCGCGTGGAGGCGAAGCTGGCGTGCGACGGCGACGACCGGGTGCTGGGCAACGGCGACGCCCTCCAGGGGGTGATTGCCAACCTGCTGGAGAACGCCCTGCAACACCTGGAGCGGGGCGAACGGCTGGCGCTGAGCCTGAGCCTGGAAGACGATCGGGCCGTGCTGCGGGTGGAGGACGAGGGTCCCGGCATCCCGCCCGCATTGCGCGAGCGGATCTTCGATCCCTTCTTCACCACCCGCGAGCGGGGCACCGGCCTGGGTCTGGCGGTGGCCCAGTCGGTGATCCTGGCCCACGGCGGTCACATCGAGGTCTGCGACTCGACCCTCGGCGGCGCCTGTTTCGAACTCGCCCTGCCGCGGCTCGCGGCCTCGGGCAACGCATATCCACAAGGAGAGACGGCATGACATCGGCACGCATCCTGGTCGTGGAAGACGACAGCGCCCTGGCACAGGCGCTGAGCGATACCCTGTCCCTGTCCGGCTACGAGGTGGAGACCGCCGGCGACGGCGAGCAGGCGCTGGCGCTGCTGGAGCGCCGGCCCGCCGACATGGTGCTCACCGACGTGCAGATGCGCCCCATGGACGGCCAGACCCTGCTGCGCCATCTGCGCAGCCGTCACGCGGACCTGCCGGTCCTGGTGATGACCGCCTACGGCACCGTGGAACAGGCGGTGCAAGCGATGAAGCTGGGCGCGGTGGACTACCTGGCCAAGCCCTTCGAGGTGGACGCCCTGCTGGAGAAGGTGGCTCGCTTCCTGCCGCGCCGGGAGGAAGGACAGGGCATGATCGCCGAGGATCTGCGTACCCGCGAGCTGGCCGAGCTGGCGCGCCGCGTCGCTGCCAGCGATGCGACGGTGATGATCGGCGGCGAGTCCGGCACCGGCAAGGAGGTGCTGGCGCGCTTCATCCACGAACACTCGCAGCGTGCCGACGGGCCTTTCGTGGCGATCAACTGCGCCGCCATCCCCGACAACATGCTCGAGGCGGTGCTGTTCGGTTACGAGAAGGGCGCCTTCACCGGCGCGGTGCGCTCCGCCGCCGGCAAGTTCGAGCAGGCCCAGGGCGGCACCCTGCTGCTGGACGAGATCTCCGAGATGAGCCTGCCGTTGCAGGCCAAGCTGCTGCGCGTGCTCCAGGAACGCGAGGTGGAGCGCATCGGCGGGCGCGAGATGATCCAGCTCGATGTGCGGGTGCTGGCCACCAGCAACCGCCGGCTGCGCGAGGAGGTGGCCGCCGGCCGCTTCCGCGAGGACCTGTTCTACCGGCTCAACGTCTTTCCCCTGACCCTGCCGCCGCTGCGCGAGCGCCCGCGCGACATCCTGCCCCTGGCGCGCTTTCTGCTGGCGCGCCATCTGCGACCGGGCCAGGCGCTGCCCGATCTGCTGCCGGAGGCGGAGGCGCGCCTGCTGGCGCACGACTGGCCGGGCAATGTGCGCGAGCTGGACAACCTGATGCAACGCGCCCTGATCCTCTGCGACGGCGAGCGCATCGGCGCGGCCGAGATCCTGTTCGAGCCCGACCAGGGCGCGGCTCCGACCGGGGCGGATCGCCCGGCGCAGAGGGAGACCCCCAAGCGGCTGCCCGACGACCTGCGTTCGGTGGAGGAACAACTGATCCTGGACGCCCTGCGCACCGGCGGCAGCCGCAAGGCGGCGGCCGACATCCTCGGCATCAGCCCGCGCACCCTGCGTTACAAGCTGCAGAAGTTGCGCGAGGCGGGCGTGCCGGTTCCCTGAACTGGCCCGCTTCTTGCCACGTTAGAGAAAGAATGCGTCAGGTGACGAAAAAACGGCACAACACGGAGTCGAAGCGATGAGCACCCCCGAGATCTCCCAGGTACTGGCCCAGATGCGCGTCCTCGCGGCGCAGGCCGGCACGCCTGCCGAACCGGCCGAGCGCGCCTCCGGCGCCAGCTTCCAGCAGTTGCTGAGCGAGTCCATCGGCAAGGTCAACGAGCTGCAGCAGACCGCGGGCAGCCTCAAGACCGCCTTCGAGCGCGGCGACCCGAAGGTGGATCTGGCCGAGGTGATGATCGCCACCCAGAAGGCCGGGCTGGCCTTCACCGCCATGACCGAGGTGCGCAACAAGCTGGTGGACGCCTACCGCGACGTGATGAACATGCCGCTGTGAGGCGGCTACGACTGGAGGAATAGCGACCCATGGCCGAAGCCAGCGACAGCGCCGGCGCCCTGCCGGCACCCGCCGGGGAGACGCCCGATCCCGCCGCCAGCCTGCGGGACAACCCGCTGCTGCGTCAGCTCGCGGTGATGATCGGCATCGCCGCCAGCGTGGCGATCGGCGTGGCGGTGGTGCTCTGGTCGCAGTCGCCCACCCTGGCGCCGCTGTACGGCAATCTGGCGGAGAAGGACGCCGCCGAGGTGCTGGCGGTATTGCAGAAGAACGGTGTCGAATACCGGGTGGACGAGGCCACCGGCAGTATCCTGGTGCCGGCGGGCAAGGTGAAGGAGCTGCGCATGCAGCTCGCCAGCGCCGGTCTGCCCAACAGCACCGGCATGGGCTTCGAGCTGCTGCAGAAGGACATGGGCTTCGGCACCAGCCGGGTGGTGGAGCGGGCGCGCTACATCCAGGCCATGCAGGGCGAGCTGGCGCGCACCATCGCCACCATCGGCGCGGTGCAGA
>CAZVIG010000220.1:0-4331 GCA_964627395.1 uncultured Sedimenticola sp. | reverse complement strand
GGCGTGGGCAAGACCGCCATCGTCGAGGGGCTGGCGCAGCGCATCGTCAACGGCGAGGTCCCCGAGGGCCTGCGCCACAAGCGTCTGCTGTCGCTCGACATGGCGGCCCTGATCGCCGGCGCCAAGTTCCGCGGCGAGTTCGAGGAGCGCCTCAAGGCGGTGCTCACCGACATCGCCAAGGCGGAGGGCTCGATCATCCTGTTCATCGACGAGATCCACACCATGGTGGGCGCGGGCAAGGCCGAGGGTGCCATGGACGCGGGCAACATGCTCAAGCCGGCGCTGGCGCGCGGCGAGCTGCACTGCATCGGCGCCACCACCCTGGACGAATATCGCCAGTACATCGAGAAGGACGCGGCCCTGGAGCGCCGCTTCCAGAAGGTGCTGGTGGACGAGCCCACGGTGGAGGACACCATCGCCATCCTGCGCGGCCTCAAGGAGCGCTACGAAGTGCACCACGGGGTGGAGATCACCGACCCGGCGATCGTGGCCGCGGCCACCCTGTCGCACCGCTACATCACCGACCGGCAGCTGCCGGACAAGGCGATCGACCTGATCGACGAGGCCGCCTCGCAGATCCGCATGGAGATCGACTCCATGCCCGAGGAGATGGATAAGCTCGACCGGCGCTTGGTGCAGCTCAAGATCGAGCGGGAGGCGCTCAAGAAGGAGACCGACGAGGCCTCCAAGAAGCGCCTCAAGCTGCTCGAGGAGGAGATCGAGAAGCTGGAGCGCCAGTTCTCCGAGCTGGAAGAGGTGTGGAAGGCCGAGAAGGCCATGCTGCAGGGCGCGACTCACATCAAGGAAGAGCTGGAGCAGGCACGTCTCGATTTCGAGGCCGCGCGGCGGGCCGGTGACCTGCAGCGCATGTCCGAGCTGCAGTACGGCAAGATCCCCGAGCTGGAGCGCCAGCTCGAGATGGCCCAGGCCGCCGAGCAGAAGGAGACCCACCTGCTGCGCAACAAGGTGACCGAGGAGGAGATCGCCGAGGTGGTCTCCAAGTGGACCGGCATCCCGGTGTCCAAGATGCTCGAGGGCGAGCGCGAGAAGCTGCTGCGCATGGAGCAGGAGCTGTCCAAGCGCGTGGTGGGCCAGGAGGAGGCGGTGCGCGCCGTTTCCAATGCCATCCGCCGCTCGCGCGCCGGTCTGGCCGATCCCAACCGGCCCAACGGCAGCTTCCTGTTCCTCGGGCCCACCGGGGTGGGCAAGACCGAGCTGTGCAAGGCGCTGGCCGAGTTCCTGTTCGACACCGAAGAGGCCATGGTCCGCATCGACATGTCGGAGTTCATGGAGAAGCACTCGGTGGCGCGCCTGATCGGCGCCCCGCCCGGCTATGTGGGCTACGAGGAGGGCGGCTATCTCACCGAGGCGGTGCGGCGGCGGCCCTACAGCGTGGTGCTGATGGACGAGGTGGAGAAGGCCCACCCGGACGTGTTCAACGTGCTGTTGCAGGTGCTCGACGACGGACGCCTGACCGACGGCCAGGGACGCACCGTGGACTTCCGCAACACCGTCATCGTCATGACCTCCAACCTGGGCAGCAATCTGATCCAGGAGATGGCCAAGGTCGACGACTACGAGGCCATGAAGACCGCGGTGATGGAGGTGGTCGGGCAGCACTTCCGGCCCGAGTTCATCAACCGCATCGACGAGACGGTGGTGTTCCACCCGCTGGGTCGCGAGCAGATCCGCAAGATCACCGAGATCCAGATCGAGTATCTGCGCCGGCGGCTGGCCGAGCGCGACATGGATCTGGAGATCACGGTCGCGGCCCTGGACAAGCTGGGCGAGGCCGGTTTCGACCCGGTGTACGGCGCGCGGCCGCTCAAGCGGGCCATCCAGGCCGACCTGGAGAACCCGCTGGCGCAGCGGATCCTGGCCGGCGAGTACGGTCCCGGCGACATCGTGGTGGTGGACGTCCAGAACGGCGAGCTGACCTTCGGCAAGAAGCAGCGTCCCGCCGAGCCGGAGACCGCCGGCGAGGACGATGTGATCGACGCCGAGATCGTGGACTGACCGCGCCGCTTTGCGGCGGCATCCAAAAAAGCAGGGCTTCGGCCCTGCTTTTTTATGCGGATACGCCTGTGGCGTCGCCCGCTATGACGGATCGCTATGAAAAAGGCGGCCTTGGGGCCGCCCTTGCATCCGCCTGAAGTGCCTCAGAGCGCCTTGCGCAGGGTGAAGGCGCCGCGGATGTCGCCCAGCTTGAAGCCGCGCGCCCGATCCTCGGGGTAGAGCCGCTTCAGGGCCTGTTCCACGCCCGGCTTCACCTCGGCGCCGTGGCAGTTGAGGCAGGGCTTGCCGGTGGGGATGGCCTTCATGTAGCGGTAGTACTTGCGGCCGTCCAGTTCCACCACCTCGCCGTGCTCCAGCGCCTTGACCGGTTCGCCGGCGGCCTTGCGCGCCTCGAAGGACTCCAGCACCTGGCGTTCCCAGTCGTCCGGGCGGTTGGCAGGGTTGCGGTACTTGAGGCTGGTGCGTCCCACCTCCCAGCCGGTCTGCTGCGAGACCTCGCGCGCGATCTCGGGTGCGCGCCGGCTGCAGAAGTCGATGGTTCCCACCGGGCCTTTGGCCTTCATGGACTTCATCACCTCGCCCTTGAGTCTGCCGCCCAGGGCCTTGGCGGCCTGGCGGGCCTCGCTAAGCAGGGGATCGGAGTGGTGGGCCGCCAGCACGGGCTGTCCGCCCAGGAGCAGGGCACAGGCGGCGGTCAGCAGCAGGTATCTTCCTTTCATGAGCCATTCCTCGTGATCGTTCAGGTGGGCGCGCATTATAGTCGCCACCCGAACCCGAATCCTCATGCTTTTTCCAGGCTTGCCTGGGGCAGCTCCACGAGGTTTTCCAGCAGCCCCTTCTCCGCCAACTCGCGCAGATCCACCCCGGCCTTGGAGGGGGAGTGCATGCGCACGATCTGCAGCGGCTCGCCGAAGGGGTCGGTGTGCACCTTGGAGAGATCCAGCAGGGTGCCGGCCTCGGGCGGCAGGCCCTCCGGCGGCAGCACCAGCAGGCGCGGGCGCAGCCGGTGCCCGGGATTGGAGGCCACCACCACCGCCAGGGCGCCGGTGTTGAGTTCCACCACCGAGCCCGGCGAGTAGACCCCCAGGGCGCGCACGAAATGCACCACCATGCGCGGGTCCCAGAGGCGGCCCACCCCCTTCCACAGCACGTCGAAGGCCACCGTGGGGGCGCGGCCGTGGTTGTAGATGCGGTCGCTGGTGATGGCGTCGTAGGTGTCGGCGATGGCGACGATCTTGGTATAAGGGGTGAGCTGGTCGGCGCGCAGGCCGCGCGGATAGCCGGAGCCGTTCAGCCGTTCGTGATGGGAGTGGGCGACGTCCAGCGCCGCCAGCCCCAGGCCGTCGGTGGACATGATGATGTTGCGCCCCTCCACCGGGTGCTTCTGCATCACCAGCATCTCCTGGGGGGTGAGCCGGCCGGGCTTGAGCAGCACCTCGTCGGGGATCACCACCTTGCCCACGTCGTGCAGCAGGCCGCACAGCCCCACCTCGTTGAGCTGGCCGGTGTCCATCCCCAGGGAGCGTCCGAGGGCGATGGAGAGGATGGCCACGCTCAGGCAGTGCTGCGAGGTGTAGGCGTCCTTGTCGCGCACCCGCGACAGCAGCAGCATCGCCTCCGGGTTCTTGAGCACATGGTCGACACAGGCCGACACCGCCTCCTTGGCGGCGGGGGTGTCGATGGCCCTTCCCAGGCGCACGTCGTCCATGATGTCGCCGATCAGCTCGTTGCTGGCGCGGTAGGTCTCCAGCGCCTCGGGCAGCATCTCCTCCACCTTGACCCGGGGCGTCGAGGGCGGCGGGCGCTTCTTGCGGC
This sequence comes from uncultured Sedimenticola sp., assembly GCA_964627395.1. Lineage (GTDB taxonomy): Bacteria > Pseudomonadota > Gammaproteobacteria > Chromatiales > Chromatiaceae > MONJU. Next base: position 500 of record CAZVIG010000220.1, on the reverse strand, counting down.
CTTCCTTACGGCTTCTGGGGATGCGTTGCGGCTTGCGCGGGCCCACGCCCAGCTCGACGTACTTCTCGTGGTCGATGACCACCGTCTTGCAGTATTGCTGGAGGGTCTCGACGTCCTCCCAGGAGCGCAGCACGAAACCCTGGAACAGGAAAGGGGTTTCCTCCCAGGGCCGGTCCAGGGCGCAGACATACATCCCCGGCACCACCGAGGCGGTGGACATCCGCACCTTGTGGCTGGTCTTGAACTCGATCTTCGGCTGCTTGGCCATCGCTTGTCCCTGAGCCCGGGCCGGGTCGGTCTTCGCCGCCCCTATTCGGCCTGCTTCCCCGATGCGGCCGGCGGCGTCGTGGCGCCGGTGCCGGTGTTCGCGGCCGGCGCTTTCGCTGCGGCGGATTGTGCGGCAGGGGCGGGCGCCGGTGCCGGCGCTGCGGCAGAGGGTGCGGCGGGGGCCGGGGCCTGGGCCGGTGGCATCATCGGCGCGCCCTGCGCCGGATAGCCGT
>CAZVIG010000219.1:0-4400 GCA_964627395.1 uncultured Sedimenticola sp. | reverse complement strand
GTTCCATACGCCGCTTGACGTTGCAGAAGCGGTTGAGGGCGGCCACCCCCTGCTGCGGCGTCACTCCGGCATGGCGCGCCGCGGCCAGCGCCGCCAGGGCGTTGGCCATGTTGTGGCGACCGGTGAGTTCCCATTTCACCCGCCCGACGCGCTCGGTCCCGCACACCACCTCGAAGGCGCTGCCGTCGGCGCTGGCCGCCGCCGCATGCCAGGTCGCCTCCATGTCCGGGTCGAAATGCTCCACCGGCGTCCAGCAGCCCATGTCCAGCACCTCGTGCAGATTGCCGTCGTTGAGCGGGGTCACGATCAGGCCGTTGCCGGGCACGGTGCGCACCAGGTGATGGAACTGACGCTGGATCGCCTCCAGGTCCTCGAAGATGTCGGCGTGGTCGAACTCCAGGTTGTTCATCACCAGGGTGCGCGGCCGGTAGTGGACGAACTTGGAACGCTTGTCGAAGAAGGCGGTGTCGTATTCGTCCGCCTCCACCACGAAGAAGCGACTGTCGCCGGCACGCGCCGAGATCCCGAAGTTCCGCGGCACGCCGCCGATCAGAAAGCCCGGCGATTTGCCTGCCGACTCGAGGATCCAGGCCAGCATGCTGCTGGTGGTGGTCTTGCCATGGGTGCCCGCCACGCCGAGCACCCAGCGACCGGCCAGCACATGCTCCGCCAGCCACTGCGGACCCGAGGTATAGGGCAACCCCTCGTCGAGCAGGTATTCCACCGCCGGGTTGCCGCGCGACAGCGCATTGCCCACCACCACCACATCCGGCGCCGGCTGCAGATGGGCGGGCTCGTATCCCTCCATCAGCTCGATGCCGGCGGCCTCGAGCTGGGTGCTCATGGGGGGATAGACATTGGCATCCGACCCGGTGACCCGATGGCCCAGCTCGCGCGCGATCAGCGCGATGCCGCCCATGAAGGTGCCGCAGATGCCGAGGATGTGGATGTGCATGGGATTCCTCTATATCAGATTCTGAAAAGCCCCTCCTTGGACTTTTCGACGATCGGCTATTCGAACGCCGGCGCCGGCGGGACCGCCTCGGGCAGCAGCCACTGCGCCAGCAGGCCGACCAGAAACATTGTATAGGCCAGCGCCAGTACGATGGCGAGGGCCATCGGGATCTCCAGCGCATGGCGCAGGATGTGCCCCAGCACCACCAGGCTCCAGACCAGGAACGCCAGGTCCAGGAGATCCGCCAGCGGCGTCAGGCCGAGCAGCGTGCCGAGCAGCCGGTAGCCCAGGGCCAGCACCCCGATCAGGGTCCCGGTGCCCAGGATGGCGGCATAGGTCTGGCGCCAGCGCGCCGCATGGCCGCGCACCTGCAGGGCGGCGAAAAGCAGCGCCGCGCTGAGCGCCAGCTCCAGCAACACCGCCCCCAGGGAGCGTCCCCAGCCGCCGAAGCTCGTCAGCCCCAGCGGAAGACTGACCAGCACATAGAGCGCCGCCAGCAGGCCCGTCAGAACCGGCGCGTCGGGCACGTCCTGGGGACCGCGCCGCAGCAGCAGGATCTGCCAGAAGAGATCGACCAGTGCCTTCATGAGGGCAATCTACACCGCGCACGGGGACGGCGCCACGTCCCCCTTGCCGAAGCCCGATCGCGCCCCCATCATTCCGCCCCCGACCGAAACGTCATCCGCACCCGATGTCGATCGAGACGGACAAGCCCCTGCAGCAGGCGGTCGCCGCCCTCGCCGGACCCGGCTGGGGGGTGGTAGACGACTTCCTGCCCACCGCCCTGTGGCAGGCCCTGGCACAGCGGGCCGCCGGACACCGCTTCCACGCCGCCGGCATCGGGCGCCAGGCCCGCCGTCGGACCGCGATCCGCGGCGACGCCATCCACTGGCTGGAGCCACCCCATGCCCCGGAGGAGATCGCCTTTCTGGAGCGGGTGGAGGCGCTGCGCCTGGCGATCAACCGCGAGCTGTGGCTGGGACTGCTCGACTTCGAGTGCCATTACGCCCGCTACCCCGTGGGCGCCCGCTATGCCCGCCACCACGACCGCCCGGCCGACCGGCCGGAGCGCACCGTCACCCTGATCTGCTACCTCAACCCCGACTGGCGGGCCGATGACGGCGGCGCCCTGCGGATCCATCTGCCGGACCGGGCGCCGGTGGATGTGCTGCCCGTCGGCGGGCGCGCCGTGGTGTTCCTCAGCGAACGCTTCGAGCACGAGGTGCTGCCCGCGCGCCGGCCGCGCCTGGCGCTCACCGGCTGGTATCGCCGACGCCCCCACGACGGCCGGGTGATGTGAGGCCTGTGGTAAGGTCCATCCGCCCGATCATGCCAGGACATCCGATGCAGGAACAGTTGATCGACACCCCCGAGGCCCTCGCCGAGCTGTGCCGCGAACTGGCCGGCAGCGAGTGGCTGGCGGTGGACACCGAATTCATCCGCGAGCGCAGCTACTATCCGCGCCTGTGCCTGATCCAGGTGAGCAACGGCGAGCGTGCCGCCTGCGTGGACCCCCTCGCCCTGGGGGAGGCCATCGCCCCCTTCCTGGAGCTGCTGTTCGACGGCAGCATCCTCAAGGTGTTCCATGCCGCGCGCCAGGACCTGGAGATCTTCTGGCACGACTGGGGCCGCTTCCCGCTGCCGCTGTTCGACACCCAGCCGGCGGCCGCCCTGCTGGGCTACGGCGACCAGATCGGCTACGCCAACCTGGTACGCCAGGTGCTGGGGGTGGACCTGCCCAAGGACCAGTCCCGCACCGACTGGGCGGCCCGTCCCCTGGACCCGCAGCAGATCCGTTACGCCCTGGACGACGTCATCTACCTGGGACAGCTCTATCTCGAAATCCGCGGCCGGCTCTCCGACCGCGAGCGCCTGCAGTGGCTGGCCGCCGACTTCGCGGCGCTGGCCGATCCGGCCACCTACGAGCCCGATCCGAACACCGCCTGGAAGCGGATCAAGGGGCGCCAGCATCTGCGCGGCCGCCAGCTCGCGGTGCTGCAGGCCCTGGCGCGCTGGCGCGAGGAACAGGCGCGCGCCCGCGACCTGCCGCGCAAGTGGGTGCTGAAGGACGACCTGCTGGTGGAGCTGAGCCGCCGCCAGCCGCGCAGCCTGGAGGCACTGGCCAAGGTGCGCGGCGTGGAGGCCGGACTGGTGCGCAAGGAGGGCCGCCGCCTGATCGCGCTGATCGAGGCGGCCGCCGCGCTGCCGCGGGAACAGTGGCCGGAAGAGAAGCGGCGCCCGCCGCCCCTCTCCCCCCAGCAGGAGGCGATGGTGGACTATCTGGCGGCGGCACTGCGCCTGTTGGCCGCCCGCCACCAGCTCTCCCCTCAGGCGATCGGCACCCACAAAGACCTCCAGAAACTGGTGCGCGGCGAGCAGGAATGCGCCCTGCTCCAGGGCTGGCGGCGCGCGGTCGCCGGCGAACCGTTGCAGGCCCTGCTGCGTGGCGAGGCCAGCCTGAGCAACCGCGACGGCGAACTGGAGATCGTCACCGCCGACTGAATTCGAAGGCGGCTGCAATTTCCCCGCCTGTCAGGGGGTCTTGTGCAAGGGCATGACGCCCCACCACGAGGAGATCCCACAATGAACCGAATCCCCCGCTCCCTGGCGCTTGCCGCCCTGCTGCTTCTTGGCGGCGGCAGCGCCCTGGCCGCCGAAGGCGTGATCCAGGTCCGCTCCGCCCACGACGTCCACCAGACCGCGGACCGTCTGGAACGCATCCTGAGGCAGAAAGGGATGAGGATCTTCGCGCGCATCGACCACGCCGCCGGCGCCGCCACGGTGGGCAGGCGGCTGCCGCCCACCGAACTGCTGATCTTCGGCAACCCCAAGGTCGGCACCCCGCTGATGCAGTGCGCCCCCAGCGTCGCCATCGACCTGCCGCAGAAGGCACTGATCCGGCAGGACGCCGCGGGCCGGGTCTGGCTCGCCTACAACGACCCGGACTACCTGCGCGAGCGCCACGGGATCCGCGGCTGCGACAAGGTGCTGGCGAAGGTGAAGCGGGCCCTGGCCAACTTCGCGCGCGCGGCCACCGCGCCCTGAGCACGCCGGAATCCCAAAAGCGGGAACCCGCACGCGCTGTCATCTCGACTGGAGGGGACGGCGCAGCCGCTGCCGGAGCGGACAAATCCCGGTGCGTTGAGGCCGTGGGATCCCTCCACTCCGCCTGCGGCTCCGGTCGGGACGACGAACAGCAGAAGCCCCCAAGTCGAGAAACGTCGTCCCTCCCCCCGCTTGCAGCAGGGGGAGGCCAGGAGGGGGCATAGCGCGTCTCCCATCTTATCGCCGCAAGCAGCGGCAATCCGGCTTCTACCGGATTGATCGCGCCCTTCGGTCGCTCAGACGGTTCTTGCGCTTTTCGCCTCCGGTCCTGCGATGCTCGGCAGCGCCGACATGAGAAAACCCGGCCTCAGAGGTCGTCGAAGCCCGCCTTGCGGAACCA
>CAZVIG010000218.1:0-4439 GCA_964627395.1 uncultured Sedimenticola sp. | reverse complement strand
GAGATCGCGCGCAACATGGTCACCAAGTGGGGCCTGTCCGAGCGCCTGGGGCCCCTGGCCTACGGCGAGGACGAGGGCGAGGTGTTCCTTGGCCGCTCCGTGACCCAGCACAAGGCCCTGTCGGACGAAACCGCGCACGCCATCGACGAGGAGATCCGCGCCATCATCGACCGCAACTACGAGCGCGCGGAGAACATCCTCAAGGAGCACATGGACAAGCTGCACGCCATGGCCGAGGCGCTGATCAAGTACGAGACCATCGACAGCGAACAGATCCGCGACATCATGGAAGGGCGCGACCCGCGGCCCCCGGCCGGCTGGGGTGGCACCTCCGAGCCCGGCTCCCCCGGCGGCGGCGCCCCCGCCACCGCCGACGAGGGCAAGTCCAAGGACAGCCCCATCGGCGACCCCGCGGGACAGCACTGAGGGCGAGACTCCAATACTCCTCCCCCGCTTGTGGGGGGGAGGGGGAACTTGGGATTCCCCCGGTGCCTGTGGGAGCGGCTTCAGCCGCGACCAGAAGGTCGGTGTTTCAGCGGTGTCGGGGCTGAAGCCCCTCCCACAGAAACGACCGACCTTCGCCTCGCCTACTTGCGGAGGAGGCCGGGAGGGGGAAGCCCGACACGTCTCCTCTCCGTGAAAAAGCCACGAAAGGCAGTCGGAACGCTACCAACGAAAACCACCGCATCCGCCCATGCTCGATCTCACCCGCCCGCGCATCATGGGCATCCTCAACGTCACCCCCGACTCCTTCTCCGACGGCGGTCGCTTCGACCGCCTCGACGCCGCCCTGCGCCACGCCGAGGCGATGTGCGCGGCCGGCGCGGACATCATCGACATCGGCGGCGAGTCCACCCGCCCCGGCGCCGCCCCGGTGTCCGAGGCCGAGGAGCTGGAGCGGGTGATCCCGGTGATCGAGGCCATCCGCCGTGATCTGGAGGTGCCCATCTCCATCGACACCAGCAAGCCGGCGGTGATGCGCGCCGCGGTGGCCGCAGGCGCCACCCTGATCAACGACGTCAACGCCCTGCGCGCGCCGGGCGCCCTGGAGGCCGCAGTCGAGGCCGGCGTGCCGGTCTGTCTGATGCACATGCAGGGCGAGCCACGCACCATGCAGCAGGCGCCGCACTACGACGACGTGGTCGCCGAGGTGCGCGACTTCCTGCTGGCACGCGCGGAGGCCTGCGTCGCCGCCGGCATCCCGCGACATGCCATTCTGCTCGATCCCGGTTTCGGCTTCGGCAAAACACTGGCGCACAATCTGGCGCTGCTGCGCGAGCTGCCCGCGCTCACCGCCACCGGCTATCCGGTGCTGGTGGGCATTTCGCGCAAGTCCATGCTGGGTCGGCTCACCGGGCGCGAGGTGGACCAGCGCCTGGCCGCGGGCTTGGCCGCCGCCGTCTTGGCGCTGGAGGGCGGGGCGCGTATCCTGCGGGTGCACGATGTGCCCGAGACGCGCGATGCGTTGCGCGTCTGGGAGGCGGTGCGAACCCACCACATAGAAGACTGAAACGCCACGGAGGCAGTACATGGGCAGGCGCTATTTCGGAACCGACGGCATCAGGGGCAGGGTGGGGCGCTGGCCCATCACCCCGGAATTCGTGCTCAAGCTGGGCTGGGCCGCCGGCAAGGTGCTAGGCGGCGGCGAGGGCGGCAAGGTGCTGATCGGCAAGGACACCCGCATCTCCGGTTATCTGTTCGAATCGGCCCTGGAAGCGGGGCTCACCGCCGCCGGGGTGCACACCCGCATGCTCGGCCCCATGCCCACGCCGGGCATCGCCTATCTCACCCGTACCCTGCACGCCGATGCCGGCATCGTGATCAGCGCCTCGCACAACCCGCACCACGACAACGGCATCAAGTTCTTCTCCTCCGCCGGTCAGAAGCTGCCCGACGAGGTGGAGGTCGAGATCGAGGCCATGATCGATCAGCCCATGGATTCGGTCAGCTCCGAGCGCCTGGGCAAGGTGGTGCGGCTGGAGGATGCGCGCGGCCGTTACATCGAGTTCTGCAAGGCCACCATTCCCTCGCGCATGAACTTCCAGGGGATGAAGATCGTGGTGGACTGCGCCCACGGCGCCACCTACCACATCGCCCCGGACGTGTTCGAGGAGATCGGTGCCGAGGTCGTCGCCATCGGCGTAGAGCCCGACGGCCTCAACATCAACGACGGCTGCGGCGCGACCGTCCCCGAGGCCCTGCAGCGCCGCGTCCTGGAGGAGGGCGCCGACCTGGGCATCGCCCTGGACGGCGACGGCGACCGCCTCATCATGGTGGACCACGAGGGGCGCATCCGCGACGGCGACGACATCCTCTATGTGCTCGCCCGCTCGCGCCAGCGCACCGGCGAGATGCAGGGCCAGGTGGTCGGCACCCAGATGTCCAACCTCGGCCTGGAGCAGGCCCTGCAGGCGCTGGGGATGGGGCTGTGCCGGGTCGCCGTGGGCGACCGCTACATCATGGAACGCCTCGCCGCCGAGAACTGGCTGCTGGGCGGCGAGCCCTCCGGTCACATCATCTGCCTGGACCGCACCAGCACCGGCGACGGCATCGTCTCCGCCCTCCAGGTGCTGGCCGAGATGCATGCCACCGGCAAGTCCCTGGCCGAGCTGTGCGAGGGCATCGACAAATATCCCCAGACCCTGGTCAACGTGGACCTGGGCGAGCAGGCCCCCGCCGCCGTGATGCAGGCCGAGCCGGTCAACGCCGCTGTCGCCGACGTCGAACGCCGCCTGAACGGTCAGGGCCGGGTGCTGCTGCGCCCCTCCGGCACCGAGCCCAAGATCCGGGTCATGGTCGAGGGCCCCGACGACGCCACCGTGCAGGCGCTGGCCGAGGAGATCGCCGAGGCGGTGCGCGGCGTCTGCTGAGCCTCCTCCACCGTTCCCAAAAAGTGGGGGAGGGGTTACCGCGCGGCTCCTACTGCCGGTGGGAGCGGCTCCAGCCGCGACTGAAATAACCGTCGGGCCTGAAGGCCCTCCCACTCAGCCGCGACCGAAATGACCGTCGGGCCTAAAGGCCCTCCCACAGCGCAGCATTTCCGTAGCCCTTGTGGGAGCGGCTTCAGCCGCGACATTCGTCATACCGGAGAGCGAGGGGCGCAGAGGTGGGAACGCCCCCGCGCGTCATTGATCCTTTTCCCCTTTGCCGGTAAAGTACGCCGCCTGATTCTTAGGGTTCATTGCGAGGAAGCGACATGCGTCAGCCCCTGGTTGCCGGCAACTGGAAGATGAATGGCACCCGCGCCAGCGTGCGCGAGCTGCTCGATGGCATCAAGGGTGGCATCGGCGAGGTGACCACGGCCGAGGTGGCGGTGTGTTCGCCGCATATCTTCCTGTGCGATGTGCAGCAGCAGCTCGAGGGCACGCCCATCGCCTGGGGCGGCCAGGACGTCTCGGTACACGAGTCGGGCGCCTATACCGGCGAGACCGCGGGCGGCATGCTGGCGGAGTTCGGCTGCAAGTACGTCATCATCGGCCACTCCGAGCGCCGCACCTATCACGGCGAGACCGATCAGCTCGTGGCGGAGAAGTTCACCGCGGCGCGCAAGGCGGGGCTGGTGCCCATCCTGTGCGTGGGCGAGACCCTGGAGGAGCGCGAGGGCGGCATCACGGAGCAGGTGGTGGAGCGCCAGGTGCAGGCGGTGATCGACCACTGCGGCATCGCCATGCTGGGCGAGGGGGTGATCGCCTACGAGCCGGTCTGGGCCATCGGCACCGGCAAGACCGCCAGCCCGGAGCAGGCGCAGGAGGTGCACGCCTTCATCCGTGGCCGGGTCGCGGCGGCCGACGCGGCGGTTGGCGAGGGCCTGCGTATTCTCTATGGTGGCAGCATGAACCCGGGCAACGCCGCCAAGCTTCTGGCGCAGCCGGACATCGACGGCGGCCTGATCGGTGGCGCCTCGCTGAAGGCGCCCGACTTCCTGGCGATCGCCCTGGCGGCCAACGCCTGATCGCCCCGCATTCGAGCAGATTTCATGGAAACCGTACTCGTCGTCATTCATCTGTTTCTGGCCATCGGGCTGGTCGGCCTGGTGCTGATCCAGCACGGCAAGGGCGCCGACATGGGCGCGGCCTTCGGCTCCGGAGCCTCGGCCACGGTGTTCGGCTCCGCCGGCGCCGGCAATTTCCTGAGCCGCACCACCGCGGTGCTGGCGACCCTGTTCTTCCTCACCAGCTTGGCGCTGGCCTATTTCGCGATGCAGAAGGGCGAGGAGGAGTCGCTGCTGGAGAAGCAGCAGGCGGCCCCCGCGGCAGTGCAGCAGCCGGCCCAGGCTCCTCCGGCTCCTGCGGTACCCTCGGACCTGCCCGCGGTGCCCGAGGCGGCCGCGCCGGCAGCTCCCGCCGATGCCCCGCCGGTGCCGCCGGCGGCAGCGCCCGCGGCCGCTGACCTGCCGGCGGTTCCGGCGGTCAAGGAGGGTGAGGCGCCCGCGCCGGCGA
>CAZVIG010000217.1:258-4471 GCA_964627395.1 uncultured Sedimenticola sp. | reverse complement strand
GCCAAGACCTATGCGCTGGTGGTCCCCTCGGCGGTCGCCGAGGTCCGGGAGTTCGATCTCACCCTGCCCTATCTGGCCGAGGTGCAGAGCGATTCGGACATCACCATCGCTTCCAAGGTGACCGCGCGCGTACTCCGCATCAAGCCCGCCGGCACCCGGGTGAAACAGGGCGAGGTGATCGCCGAACTCGACGCCTCGGATCTGCAGGCCAAGCGTGAGGGGCTGCGCCTGAAGATCGGCGAGATCGAGAACCAGATCCGCGCCAAGCAGTCCGACCTGAACGCCCTGCGCAAGACCCATGCACGCAACGCCAAGCTGCTGGCGATCAAGGCGATCTCCCAGGACAAGTTCGATACCGAGGCGGCGCGCATCGACGCCCTGCAAGCGAGCATCGCAGCCCTGCGCTCCAACATCGCCTCGCTGCGGCAGAACATTCGCGCCGTCGAGGATACCCTCAGCTACACCCGTGTGGTCGCGCCCATGACGGGCGTGATCAGCGACACCAAGGTCAGCGAGGGCGGTACTGCCACCGCGGGCCACCCGCTGCTCACCCTCTCCGGCGGCACCTCGCGCCGCCTGGTGGTCCGGGTTCCCCATGAACAGCGCCCCACGCGCCTGATCTGGGGCGAGAAACACTGTGACCTGGTGCCGCTGAACAGCACCTTCCACGGGCTGGACGAATATAGCTGCACCATCGACACCGACGTGCCCGCCGGCAACCGGGTCGAGGTCTCCCTGGTGGTGTTCTCCGGCAAGGCGCTCTACATCCCGCATGACGGCGTGCTCTCGGCCAACGGCCGTCACGAGGTACTGGTGCTCGAGGGCGAGCGCGCCACCGCACAGCCGATACGCATCCGCATGGAGGGTGTGGAAGGCTATGCGGTCGAGGGGCTGAAACCCGGAGTCCGCTACCTGGTGGCCAAGCCGGACATCCTACTGCAGGCCAAGGCCGGGGTGCGCATCGTCACCCCTGGCGCATGAGGAGGGCGGTCGCATGTTCGATTATTTCTATCGCCGACCCTACCTGACCTTCGCGCTGATCGCCGGGTTCTTCATCATGGGCGTCCTGGGGCTGATCCGCATGCCCAAGAACCTGTTCCCGGACGCCGAGCGGCCCACCGTGGTGGTCATCACCAACATCCCCGGCGCCACCGCCAAGGTGGCGGCAGCGACGGTTTCCAAGCCCATCGAACAGGAGATCTCGCGCCTGGGCCTAGTGCGCGAGGTCAGCTCGGTCAACGTGGCCAACTTCTCCATCGTCAAGGCCGAATTCGAGTACGAGAAGGGCCTGGACGCGGCCGCGGTGGATGTCAACAACGCGCTGTCGATCGCGCGCGCCCGGCTGCCCGCGGGGGCCAACCCGGCGATCTATACCTCGGGTGCCTTCACCCTGCCGGTGGAGGTGGTGACCCTCAGCGCCAAGGACGGCGACCTGACCCTGGCCGACCTGCGCAAGCTGGCCGACAGCTTCATCAAGCCCTATCTGTTGAGCAAGCCCTCGATCGGCAATGTCGAGGTCTTCGGCGGCTACCAGAGCGCGATCAACATCGCGCTGGACCCGCTCAAGGCCAAGCGCTACGGCCTCGACTTCACCAAGGTCGCGAAGACCATCAGCGCCACCGACCGCGACATGCCCCTGGGCTTCGTCAAGGGGCCCAAGGGCTTCTTCACCCTCACCTACTATGGCGACAAGGCGGACGTGGACCAGCTCAAGCAGCTGCAGGTGGCGCCCAACGTGCGCCTGGCGGATATCGCCGATGTGGACTGGGGCTACCAGAAGCGTTTCTCGGGCTACCTGGGCAACGGCCATGAGGGCATCGCCCTGGCCATCCAGCGCGCCCCCGGCGGCAGCGTGCTGGACGTGAGCAAGGCGGCCCGCAAGGAGCTGGAGACCCTGCGCGCGCGCTATCCGCGGGTGGACTTCAGCATCAGCGACACCCAGCGTGACCTGATCGAGACCGCCAACACCAACATGCTCGAGGCGCTGCGCGATGCCATCGTCTATACCCTGATCGTGCTGCTGTTCTTCCTCGGCAACTTCCGCGCCATCATCGCCGCGGGCCTGTCCATCCCCATGGTGTTCTTCGGCACCATGGCGGTGATCTACCTGTTCGGCGGCGAGCTGAACATCGTGGTCTATACCGCCATCATCCTCGCCCTGGGGATGCTGGTGGACGATGCGGTGGTGGTGCTGGAGAACATCGAGCGCCACCTGGGCGAGCTGAAGGAGGACCTGCACACCGCCATCGAGGAGGGAACCCGCGAGGTGCTCTCGCCGGTATTCGCCGGCACCGTGGCCACCATCGTGATCATGTTCCCCCTGATGTTCGTCGGCGACTTCCCGCAGCACATCTTCCGCCCCCTGATCTCGACCCTGATCGTGGCACTGCTGGTCTCCTACTTCCTGTCCATCACCTTCATCCCCAAGCTGTCGGTCTATCTGTATCGACACGGCACCGGCAAGACCGCCATCGAACGCGGCTTCGAACGCCTCTATCAGGGCACCGTGGGACGTCTGGTCGGCCCCTATCTCGGCATCCTGCGCTTCAGCCACGGGGGGCATGCCCTGCTGCGCAAGACCCTGCTGACCCTGGGCGTGCTGGCGGTGCTGATCCTGAGCGTGAAGAACATCATGCCGTTGATCGGCAAGGACACCATGCCCCCCATGGACACCGGCATCATCAAGGGGCACGTGGTGTTCAGCGCCAACGACCGGGTCGAGGATGCCGAGCAGAAACTCAAGCCCTTCCTCGAGTGGCTGCACAAACAGCCCGAGGTGGTGATGAGTTCGGTGGCCTTCGGCTCCGAGGCGGGCGTGCTGTCGCTGGGCTCGGGCAACCTGCCGAGCGAGGCCACCTTCACCGTGAACATGGTCAACCGCTTCGAGCGCGACCGCTCGATCTGGCAGGTGGAAGACGCCATCCGCGATGAACTCCACAAGCTCCCGGGCATCAAGGCGGCCGACGTGTTCGACTTCGGTGCCACGCCGCTCAGCTCCATCAAGGCGCCGATCGATGTGCGCATCAAGGCCGGCGACTACGAGCAACTGCCGCAAGTGGCCTCGCAGGTGCGCGAGGCCCTGGCACCGGTGCGCGGCCTGACCAGCATCACCCAGAGCTGGGACAGCGGCTTCACCGAGATCGCGCTGGACATCGACACCAACAAGGCATTGAGCTACGGCCTGACCCCGGCCGCCATCGCCCAGCAGATCCCGATCCGCGGCCAGGTGCTGGCGCTCAGCGGCAACCTGGCCTCGATGGGCACCCAGTATGTGCGCCTGTATCTCAAGGGCCGCTTCGGCGAGGACATCCACAGCCTCAAATCGATGCTGATCCAGACCCCGAAGGGCGAGGAACTGCCGCTGCTGGCGCTGGCCAAGGTCGGCACCCGCTTCACCCAGCCCAAGATCGAGCGCGATCAGATGCTCTACAGCATCGATGTCAGCGGCTATCGCGCCACCCGCCCGGTGACCCACCTGACCGCGGCGGCGGAACAGGCCCTGCAAAAGCTCGACCTGCGCGGCTTCACGGTCACCCAGGAGGGCGACATCGTCTCGCTCAACGACAGCTTCCAGCGCCTGATCAAGGCGATCGCCATCGGGGTGCTGGTGCTCACCCTGACCCTGATCGTGATCTACCGCTCGGTCAAGCTGGGACTGGTGATGATCGTGGTGCTGCCGCTGTCGCTGATCGGCGCGGCCTGGGGCATGCTCGCCTTCGACAAGCCGAGCTGCATGCCCAGCCTGATCGGCATCCTGCTGCTGTTCGGCATCATCATCAAGAACGCGGTGCTCCTGGTAGACTTCTATCAGGACTTCCGGCGCCGCGAGTCGCCCTTCGCCAGCGCCCTGGAGAGCGTTCGGGTCCGCTTCCGCCCGGTGATGATGACCGCCTTCGGCACCATCGCCGGGATGATCCCCATCGCCCTGGAACAGGCGGTGGGCCTGGAGCGGCTGTCGCCGCTGGCGGACGTGGCGGTGGGCGGCCTGATCGTGGGCACCCTGCTGACCCTGATCTATGTACCCATGTTCGCCTATGCCTTCGACCGCAAGCAGGCCGACGACACGGAGACGAGCCGACGATGAAGACCCTGTCCGCCGCCCTGGTCGCCCTGGCGCTCGTATGGACCCCGCCCGCAGCGGCCGATGCGCAGCGCCAGTACGTCGAGCTGCCGCCGACGATGCGCGATCACATGCTGGGCAACATGCGTGACC
>CAZVIG010000217.1:0-248 GCA_964627395.1 uncultured Sedimenticola sp. | reverse complement strand
CGCCAGCGTCCCCACCTGCGCGCCCTGCAGACCATCACCCGCGCCCTGGCCGACGGCGACTACGAAAGCGCGGCCGACACCGCCGAGCAGCGTCTGGGCATGAGTTCGCTGCAACGCCACGGCGCCGCGCACATGGCGCGCTTCATGCCCGAAGGCATGCGCCGCGCCGGCACCGAGATGCACCGCGCCGCGAGCCGCTTCGCCGTCGCCGCGCGCAACGCGGAGCTGGAAGGCGGACTGGCCCACGC
>CAZVIG010000216.1:0-4485 GCA_964627395.1 uncultured Sedimenticola sp. | reverse complement strand
CCGGATCAGGGCCTGCACCAGGGCCTCGTCGGCGAGCAGCTCGTCCGCCAGCGCCTGCACCTGGGGCACCAGATCGGCGTCGCGCACCAGGTCGGCGATGCGGAACTGCACCTCGCCGGTCTGGCGGGTGCCCAGCACCTCGCCGGGGCCGCGCAGCTCTAGGTCCTTCTGTGCGATGGCGAAGCCGTCGTTGCTGGCGCGCAGCATGTCCAGGCGCTCGCGCGCCTGCCCGCCCAGCGGGGGGTGGTACATCAGCACGCAGTGGCTCTCGCGCGAGCCGCGCCCCACCCGGCCCCGCAACTGGTGAAGCTGCGCCAGTCCCAGGCGCTCGGCGTTCTCGATGATCATCAGGCTGGCGTTGGGCACGTCCACCCCCACCTCGATCACCGTGGTGGCCACCAGCAGGTCCAGCTCCCCCGCCTTGAAGGCCTGCATCACCTGCTCCTTGTCCGCCGCCTTCATGCGCCCGTGCACCAGCCCGATGCGCAGGTCGGGCAGCGCCTCGGCGAGCGCCGCGGCGGTGTCCTCGGCGGCTTGGCACTGCAGCGCCTCCGACTCCTCCACCAGGGTGCAGACCCAGTAGGCCTGGCGCCCCTGGCGGCAGTTCTCGCCCACCCGCTGCAGGATCTCCTCGCGCCGCTGGTCCGACACCACCAGGGTGCGCACCGGGGTACGGCCCGGCGGCAGCTCGTCGATCACCGACAGGTCGAGATCGGCATAGGCGGTCATCGCCAGGGTGCGCGGTATGGGGGTGGCGGTCATGATGAGCTGGTGCGGCACCTGCTCGCCCCCCTTGTTGCGCAGCGCCAGCCGCTGGTGCACCCCGAAGCGGTGCTGCTCGTCCACGATCACCAGTCCCAGGCGGGCGAAGCGGACGTCGTCCTGGAACAGCGCATGGGTGCCCACCACCAGCGGCAGCTCGCCGCTCGCCAGCGGCTCCAGCACCTGGGCCCGACGCCGCCCCTTGTGGCGGCCGCTGAGCCAGCCCACCGCCACCCCCAGGGGCTCGAACCAGGCGGCGAAGTTGCGCCGGTGCTGCTCCGCCAGCAGCTCGGTGGGCGCCATCAGGGCCACCTGCCAGCCGGCCTCGACCAGATAGGCGGCGGCGAGCGCCGCGACCACCGTCTTGCCGCAGCCCACGTCGCCCTGCACCAGGCGCAGCATGGGCCGGCCGCGCCCCAGGTCCGCGAGGATCTCCTCCGCCACCCGCCGCTGCGCCCCGGTGAGCCGGAAAGGCAGCGCGTCCAGCAGGCGCGCCGCCAGGCCGTCGGCCACCTCCGGCCCCACCTGGGGCGCCGGATGTTGGCGCGCCCGGCGGCGCAGCAGGCGCAGGCTGAGCTGGTGCGCCAGCAATTCCTCGAAGGCGAGACGCCGCTGCGCCGGATGGCCGCGCTCGGAGAGCAGCGCGCGGGAGCTGTCCGGCGGCGGGCGATGCAGCAGCGCCACCGCCTCCGGCAGGGAGGGCAGCCCCAGGCGCTGCAGCATCGCCTCCGGCAGCAGCTCCTGCAGGCCGCCGCCGGCCCGCAGCAGCCCCAGGGCCTGCTCGGTGAGATCCCGCCAGGTGAGCTGGTGCATGCCCTCGGTGGTGGGATAGACGGGGGTCAGCGCCTCCTCCACCGGCGCCGGATCGTCGCCGTCCAGACGCTGGTACTCGGGATGCACCAGTTCCGGCAGGGTGGGCCCGTTGCGCACCTCGCCGAAACAGCGCAGGCGGGTGCCCCGGCTGAAGGCCTGCTTCTGCGCCGCGGTGAAGTGGAAGAAGCGCAGCAGCAGCCGCCCGGTGCCGTCGGAGACCTGCACCAGCAGCGAACGGCGCCGCCCGAAGCGCACCTCGGCGTGGTCCACCCGCACCTCGATCACCGCCTGGTCGCCCGGCCGCAGCGAGCCCACCGGCACCACCCGGGTGCGATCCTGATAGCGCAGCGGAAGGTGGAACAGCAAGTCCTGCACCGAGGCGATGCCCAGCCTCGCCAGGCGCTCGGCGTTCTTCGGCCCCACCCCCTTGAGGGTAGTCACCGGGGTGCGGGCCAGGCTGTCCACGGCGGTCTGCATGGGGCGAGGATACGCATTATAGGAGAACGTAACAAGAACGCTCGCACTGGATAAAGGCGGGATGACATGGGCGTGGATCCGTACAACCCAGGGGCTTCAGATCCGAAGGCGGCAGACAAAAACGCTGTGACCTCCGCGCCCTCTGTGGTTATGTTCACCTCAGGGAACCGACTCGAGAGGACAAAGATGCACCAGGAGATCCTGACCTTCGAGACACCGGGCCGCGGCACCCGCAACATCACCGCCGCCATCCAGGAGGTGGTGCAGCGGGCGGGCGTGGGCATCGGCCTGTGTCATCTGTTCATTCAGCACACCAGCGCCTCGCTGATCCTGTGTGAGAACGCGGACCCGGACGTGCGGCACGATCTGGAGGGCTGGATGGCGCGCAGCGTACCGGACGGCGACCCGCGCTACCGCCACGACATGGAGGGACCGGACGACATGCCGGCGCACATCCGCTCGATCCTCACCGGTATGGACATGACCCTGCCAGTACGCGACGGACGCCTGGCGCTGGGCACCTGGCAGGGGGTGTTTCTCTATGAGCACCGCCACCACGGGCATCGACGGCGTGTGGTGGTGACAGTGCAAGGAACAGCGTGAGAGCGCCGTACCGAATCCCCGGCTGTACCCGGGGAGGGGTGTGGCGCCCGGATCGGAGGGAGGGCCTTCAGGCCCGACGAAAAGTCCCGTCGCGGCTGAAGCCGCTCCCACAGAGGACCGGGTTCATCCCCCGGTCCTTGCTGTTCCCAGACATCACCTCCCAGCCTCCCCCGTGCACACCCGCAAACGGGGAGGGAAGGACAGCGGCGCCACAGGCTCACCCGCCGGCGATCACTTCTTGCCGCTGGTGAGCGCGATGTAAGCGCGCGAGAAGCCCTTCAGGGACACCGGCAGGGTGAGCACCTTCTTGTTCAGCAGGGCGACCCGCACCGCGGCCTTTTCGTGCTTCTTCATGGCCTTGACCACCTTGTCGTCGAGCACCTGGCCGACGGTGGTGCAGCCCTCCGGAGCGCAGGCGAGGAAGGGCATCTTGACCGGTTCCTTTTCCAGGCCCTCGATGACCAGGGCGGCGCCCGGCGGCAGCAGCACGCCCAGCGGCAGGGTGACGATCAGCACCGGCTTGCGGTTCTGCGGGGCGATGCCGATGCGCACCTGCATCACCAGTTTGCCGTTGTCCTTGTTGCTGACGTTCTGGAAGATGTAGCAGACTTCCTGGCTCTTGCCGTCGGCCCCGGGCTGGCTCTTCTCGCAGGTCTTGCCCCAGTCGCCATAGGTGGGGATGTCCTTGGCCTGCTGCTTCTCGGCCAGGGCGGGCTGGGCCGCCAGGGCCAGCAGAAGCAGGGACAGCATCAGTTTACGCATCGTGAAATTCCATTCGTTGTCATGATCGGGTAGCGAAGGTGTACGCCCACGCGGGCATACAGTCAACCGACAGCCGTTCAGCCTTCGAGTTCCATCACGCCATCCATCTCCACCGCGGCATCGCGGGGCAGCGCCGCCACGCCGATGGCGGCACGTGCCGGATAGGGCTCGCTGAAGTATTCCGCCATCACCGCGTTCACGGTGGCGAAGTGGCCCAGGTCGGTGAGAAAGATGTTGAGCTTCACCACGTCGGCCAGGCTGCCGCCGGCGGCGCGCGCCACCGCCGCCAGGTTGTCGAACACGCGCCGGATCTGGGCCTCGATGTCGCCCTCCACCAGCTCCATGGTCTCGGGCACCAGCGGGATCTGTCCCGACAGATAGACGGTGCGCCCCACCTTGACCGCCTGGGAATAGGTGCCGATCGCCTGGGGCGCCTGGTCGGTGCGGATGATCTCTCTGGGCATGGCTTCCTCCGTTCGCAACACCGGGGACGGGGTGTCCCGGACTGCCGGCACTCTACCCAAAGCGCCGCCCCCTGCCCAGCCTGAGCAGCAACACCAGGACCACGACCGCCAGCAGGGGCCAGTCGCGCCAGCGCACATAGGGGGTGGCCCCGGCACGCGGCTGCACCTCGGCGCGCAGCACCGCCTCGCGGAACTGCGGCGAGCGGGCGCGCACCCGCCCGTCGGCGCCGATCCAGGCGGAGATGCCGGTGTTGGTGGCGCGCAGCAGCTCGCGCCCCGTCTCCAGGGCACGGAAGCGGGCGATCTGCAGATGCTGATGGGGCGCCAGGGAGTCGCCGAACCAGGCGTCGTTGCTGGCGTTGACCAGAAAAGCCGCCTGCGGCAGGGCCGCAGCCACCTCGTCGCCGAAGGCGTCTTCGTAGCAGATGTCCACCCCCACCGGCCAGCCGGCCAGATGCAGCACCGGCGAAACGGCGGGATCGGCGCTGAACTCGGACATGGGAATGTGCAGGAAGTCCACCACCGGTCCCAGCAGGGGTTCCAGCGGCAGGTACTCGCCGAAGGGCACCAGGTGGCGCTTGAAATAGGCCTGGCGCCCGGAGAC
>CAZVIG010000215.1:0-4495 GCA_964627395.1 uncultured Sedimenticola sp. | reverse complement strand
CCAACTACAACGTCATGGGGGTGGCCAAGGCGGCGCTGGAGGCCACCACCCGCTATCTGGCCGACAGCCTGGGTCCCGAGGGCATCCGGGTCAATGCGGTCTCCGCCGGCCCCATCCGCACCCTGGCCGCCTCCGGCATCTCCGACTTCCGCAGCATGCTGGCCGAGGCGGAGAAGAAGACCCCGCTGCGGCGCAACGTCACCATCGAGCAGGTGGGCAACGCCACCGCCTTCCTCTGCTCCGACCTGGCCTCCGGGATCACCGGCGACGTGCTCTACGTGGATTCGGGCTACCACATCCTGGGCATGGCCTGACGCCGGGCACCGGGCGCACCGGGTGGGGGCGCCAGCGGCATGAACTTCCTGCACAAGAGCCTGCTGCTGCAATGGATGCTGGCGCAGTGCCGCCGCGACAGCGGCCGCGACTGGCAGGCCCTGCACCGCCGCGAGCACGACTGGTACCACGCCGCGCCCCGGCCGCGTTCGCGTTGGCGCCTGCTGGCGCAGTGGCTGGAGGCGCATGGCCCGCCGGGGCGACCGCCGCTGGAACACCTCCCGCTGCTGCTGGCACTGGCCGGCTTCGCCCTCGGCGCCTCGCTGATGGCGGGGCTGTTGGAGATCCAGCCCCTGCAGCGCATCAACATCTGGTGGTGGCTGCTGTTCGCCGTCGCCCTGCCCCTGCTCGCCTGGCTCATCGGCCTGTGGCTCGGCCTGCGGGGACCGGAGCAGCGGCTCGGCTGGTCGCTGCTGATCGCGCGCCTGCCGGACGCCTGGCGCGCCGCGCTCAACCGCCCCCTGCTCGCCCTCACCTTCCAGACGCTGCTGCAGCACTTCTCCCTGTGGTTCGCGCTGGGGCTGCTGGCCTGCTTCGGCGCCTATCTGCTGCTCACCGACCTCGCCTTCGGCTGGGCCTCCACCCTGGACATAGGCGCGACCGGCGTACATCGCCTGGTGCAGGCCCTGGCCTGGCCCTGGCACGCCCTGTGGCCTGCCGCCGTGCCCGACCTGTCGCTGGTGGAGCACAGCCGATTCCGCCACGAACGCCCCCTGGGCGACCTGCCCGGACTCTCCGGCCAGTGGTGGCGCTTCCTGCTGATGTGCCTGCTCGTCTATGTGCTGCTGCCGCGCATACTCGCCTACCTGTGGCTGCGCCTGCGGCTGGCGCGCGCCCAGGCGCGCCTGTTCCGTCAGGACCCCTGTCTCGCCGGCTGGTGGCAGCGGCTGCATCTGCCGCTGGCGGAGCGCCGCAGCGAGCCGGTACGCCAGGCATCGCCCGAGTCCGAAACCACCACCGGCGAGACGGAACATGCGCTGCCGCCCATCGACCACCTGTTGTGCTGGAACCAGTGGCAGCCACGCTGGCTGGAGGCGGCACGCGCGCGCCTGCCGCGGCCCCTGGCGAAGCAGGACTGCACCCCCGCCGAGCAATGGCCGGCGCAGCGCGGCGCCGCAGTGCTCCTGCTGTGCCAGGCCTGGGAGCCGCCCACCGGGGAGCTGGCCGATTTCTGCGAACGGATGCAGGAGGCCCAGGTGAGGGTGTATCTCTGGCCCATGCCCCTGCCGGGCATGCCGGCGCAGCGGGCCGCCGCGCTGCACCGTTCCTGGGAGCTGTTCATGCCGCAACTGCCCGCCGGCTGTCACCTGCTGGAGCTGTCCGCGGATGAAGACTGAGCTGCCGCTGTTCGCCGTGGTGGGGCACCCCAACAAGGGCAAGTCCTCGGTGGTGGCCGCACTCACCCAGGACGACCGGGTGGAGATCTCGCCGCTCTCGGGAACCACCCGCCAGGCGCAGCGCTTCCGCCTGGTGATCGAGGGCCGTCCGGTGCTGGAGCTGACCGACACTCCGGGCTTCCAGCGCGCCCGCGCCTGCCTGGAGTGGCTGACATCGGAGCCGGTGAGCGCCGAGCAGCGCCCGGCGCGCCTGGCCGCCTTCGTCGAGACCTTCGCCGACGAGCCCCGCTTCCGCGACGAGGTGGAGCTGTTGCGCCCCATCGTGCAGGGCGCCGGCATCATCTACGTGGTGGACGGCTCCCTGCCCTACAACCCCCTGCACGAGACCGAGATGGAGATCCTGCGCTGGAGCGGGCAGCCGCGCCTGGCGCTGATCAATCCCATCGGCGGCGACACCTATGCCGAGGAATGGCAGCGCGCCCTGGGCCAGTACTTCAGCCTGGTGCGGGTGTTCGACCCCCTGCACGCCGGCTTCGAGCAGCATCTGCAACTGATGCGCACCTTCGGCGAACTGGGCCACTGGGACTTCGAACAGCCGATCCGCGCCCTGCGCGCCCTGCGCCAGGCGCAGCGTCAGCAGGCCGCGCGTCTGATCGTGGAGCGCCTCTACCGGCTGCTCTCGCATCGCCTGGAGACCGGCCTGCCGGCGCTGGAGGCGCTGCGCAGCGACGACCTGGTGAGCCGCTTCAACCGCGAGCTGGAGGCGATCGAACGGGAATCGCTGCGCGAGCTGGAGCGCCTGTTCCTGCACCACGACCTGGAGACCCGCATCGACCGCCTGCAGCTCCTGCCCGGCGAGCTGATGGAACAGGAGCTGTGGTCCAACTGGGCCCTGGACCGCGGTCGCCTGGCGCTGGTGGCGGGCACCGCCGGGGCCGGCCTGGGGCTGGGCGTGGATCTGCTCGCCGGCGGCCATTCGCTGCTCCTGGGCAGCCTCGGCGGCGGCATCGCGGGCGGCGCCTCGGCCTGGCTGGGCAGCGACTGGCTGCGCCGTCAGCTCCCCGATTGGCTGGCGGATCAGCAGCGCCGCCGCCAGATCGGCCCGGTGAGCGATCCCAACTTCCCCTTCGTGATCCTGGGCCGTGCCCTGCAGCACGCCCGCGCCGTGCTGCGGCGCAGTCACGCCGACCGCGAACCGCTGGCGGTGAGTGCCGACGAGGCCGGCTTTCTGCAACGGCTGCCGCGCGCCGAGCAGGCGCGCCTGCTCAAGCTCGCCTGGCAACTGAGACGCCAGGGTCTGCAAGGCCGCGCCGCGCGCGACCTGGAGGCCTGGGTGCTGCAGCGGCTGGACGAGGACGAGGCCGCCGCCTCAGGCTGAACGGCGCCGGTGGCGCAGCAGGGCCAGCAGACCCGCCAGCAAGAGCAGCGACCCCAGCCCGATGGCGAACTCCAGGGTCCGCTCGCGCGCCATACCCGTGGCCCAGTGGCCGATCCCACCATAGAGCAGCACCCACAGCAGCACGGCCGGGACGTCGGCCAGATAGAACCAGCCGGGGCGGATGCCGCTGGCGCCGGCGATGAAGGGCACCGCCGGATGGAACACCCAGACGAAACGCCCCAGGAACACCGCCAGCCGGCCATAGCGCTTCACCAGATGCTCGGCCTGCAGCCGGCTGCGGCGCCCACGCCGACTGTGGGGATGCAACAGCCGGTGTTCCACCCCCACATAGCCGAGCCAGTAGCCGATGCTGTCACCGATCAGGGCGCCGGTGCCGGCATACAACACGCACTCGGAAAAGGTGAAGTAGCCGCTGCCGCTCAACGAACCCAGGCCCACCATGATCACGATCCCGGGCAGGAAAAGACCGACGATGGGCAGCGACTCCAGGGTCATCAGCACCACGATCCCCAGTGCACCCCAGGTGCCCAGGGCGAAGGATTCCATCATCCGGACGAGCGACTGGCTGTCCACGGCGGACCTCATGGTGGATCGGTGCCGCGCATTATGGCCCAAAGAACGCCGGCCGCGGCGCGGTTTGCCGGGGATGCCGCTTCGTGCTGTACTGGCCCGACCCGGCCCGCAATACGGTCCATCGGTACAAGGCACGGCCGGATGCATTCAGCGAAAGGCCCGTTCGACACCTGCCAGGGAGCGAGATGCTCGACCTCATCCTCTATCACCTGTTCCTGGCCCTGGGGGTACTGCTGACCCTGTTCCTGATCGCCCAGATCCTGCGCGAGCGACGCCCGCCCGCCGCCTCGCTCGCCTGGCTGCTGTTCATCGTCAGCCTGCCCTATCTGGCGGTGCCCCTGTACCTGGCGATCGGGGTGCGCAAACTGCACCGGCCGCGCAAGTCCGCGCTGTACAACGGCGAGACGCCCTCCGACCGTGACTCGCCGGTGCCGGACCTGGACCGGCTGCTCGACTCCTACGGCCTGCCGGGCGCCTCCCGCGGAGACCGGGTGGCGTTTCACCGCGACGGCGGGGAGGCCCTCGCCGCGTTGCTGGCGCTGCTGGACGAGGCACAGGATCGCATCGACATCGCCATCTTCATCCTTGCCGACGACCCGCTCGGCCGGCGGATCTGCGAACGGCTGCAGGCACGCGCACGCGAAGGGGTGGCGGTACGTCTGCTGCTGGACGGCGTGGGTTCCTTTTTGCTGCCGCGCCGGCGGGTGCGCGAGCTGGAGGCCGCCGGCATCGAGGTGCGCTGGTTCATCCCGGTACTGCACCGACCCTTCAAGGGCCGCACCAATCTGCGCAACCACCGCAAACTGGTGCTCGCAGACGGACGGCGCGTCTGGACCGGCGGGCGCAACCTGGC
>CAZVIG010000214.1:0-4508 GCA_964627395.1 uncultured Sedimenticola sp. | reverse complement strand
GCTGTCGCTGGCGTTTCACCTGGCCGCTTGGGCGGCGCGCGGGGCGGCGGCCACCAGACGGAGCTGCACCACCGGTGCGGCCGCAGAGGGTGCCGCAACCGCGTGCACCGCCTGCCAGGCGCGGCCGAGCACCGCCCAAGCGGCCAGGTGAAACGCCAGCGACAGCAGGATCACCAGCGGCCAGCGCGCCGGCGACAATCCCGGCCCCGGCCTCGCCCCCCGCAGGGCCTCGGGCTCCGCGGGGGGCGGGGCACTCAGAAGCTGGCCGAGAGCTTCAGCCACAGGGAGCGGCCCGGTTCGTTCACCTGCACGCTGTTGCCGTCGCCGTCCTCCAGGTTGAGATGCTCGGCATAGGCATGGTCGAACAGGTTGTCCACCCCCAGCGCCAGGTCCAGGCTGTCCCCGACCCGGTAGCGGGCGTACAGGTCGAGCACCATCCAGCCCGGGGTCTTGCGCACGTCCAGCCCGTCACCCGGCACCCCGCTCGACGACAGGGTATCCACCCGGGTCTGGGTGGCGGCGGCGCGCAGCCGCGCACCGGCCTGCCAGGGCCCGGCGCGATAGTCCAGCGAGAGGTTGCCCTCCAGCGGCGGGGTCTGGGCGATGGGACGATCGTCGGTGTCGTTCTGCGCATGCACCCAGGACAGCCCCAGGCTGCTGGACCAGGCGGAAGACCACTGGCGGCGCAGGCTCAGATCGAAGCCGTAGAGGGTGGCGTCCACGTTCCGATAGACCTCGTTGCGCGCGGCGTTGCGGTCACGCAGGATGTAGTCCTGCACCTTGTCCAGATAGAGCGACCCCTCGGCCTTCCAGCCCGCATCCCGCCATTGCAGGCCCAGCTCCGCCTGGTGATGCTTCTCGGGGCGGATGGCGGGGTTGCCCACCCGCACCATCTCCGGCGCCATCATCCAGGCGGCGATGTAGCGCTCGGTGGCATCCGCGGTCCGCACGCTGCGCGAGATACCGGCGTAGAAGGTGCCGCGATCGTCCGCCAGGTCCTGCTCCAGACGCAGCAGGCCACCGAAGTTGTTCTCGCTGCGGTCGGTGTCGGTGACGCCGTAGGTGGCGGCATACAGATTGGCCGGCACGTCGTTGCTGGTGGGCGCGGCCGCCGGATCGGTGTTCACCAGCCCCTGGTCGGCGCGGGCGTCCACCCGGTCGTAGCGCAATCCCGCCACCAGGCGGCGGTCCTTCGCCAGCGGATGGACCAGCTCGCCGAACAGGCCGAGCTGACGGATCCGGGCATCCGGCCAGAGCACGCTCTGCAACACCCCGGCGGCGGTCTGACGCCGCGCCTCGCGGCGGTTGAGCCGCGCATCCACGCCCAGCTTCCAGCGGCCGTACTCCGTGGCCACGCCGCCCACCAGGCTGCCGCCGGTGGTGGTGGACTCGCTGGGCGCGGCGAAATCCGGGCTGGGGCTGTTGCGCAGGGTGTAGTTGTCCATCAGGTGTTCCACCCGGGTGCGATAGAGCGTCAGGCGCAGATCGTCGAAGGGACCGGTCGGCGCCTCGCTACGGTAATCGAGGCGCAGCGCGGTGTCATCCGCATAGGGGGAATCCATGCCCAGGCCGGGGAACAGGATGTCGCGGGTGGCCTGACGCTCGACGCTGAACTCCAGGGTGTGGTCGGCGTCCGGCGTATAGCCCAGGATCAGGGTGGCGTTGCGCTGGCGGTAGCTGGAACGCACCTTGCGCCCCTTGCCGTCCTCGTAGTTGCCGCTTCGGTCCAGGCCGCCCAGCACCCGCACATAGCCCTGGGGATTGCCGGCGGCCAGATCGACGGCGAGTTCGCGCCCGTTGCCGTTGCCGCGGTAGCCGGCGTCCAGCCGGGCGCGCGGCCCCTCGTCCGGGCCGAAGGGATCGGTGTGCCGTTCCAGCAGCACGGTGCCGCCGGGCCCGCCCGGGCCGTATTCCAGGCTCTGCATGCCGCGGATCACGGTGACCTGGTCGTAGCCCGACAGGGCGGCATAGGAGGTGGGCGGATCCATGCGGCTGGGGCAGCCGCCGAACACATAGGCGCCGTCCAGGATCACGTTCAGGCGGTCCTCGCCGAGGCCGCGGATCTTGATGTCGGTGCCGTGCCCGCCCTTGCGGCTGCCGGCGATGCCCGGCAGCTCGGCGAGCGCCTCGGCGGCCTCGCGCGCCGGCGCGGCCTCGAAGGGGAACAGTTCGGTCTGTGCCGGGCCGGGTACCTCGGCGTTCACCTCGACGGGTGCCAGACGCAGGTTGGAGTCGGCCGCCTGGACGGCCAGGGGCAGGGCGCACGCCAGGGCGCACGCCACCGGGGAACGATGGAATCGCATGATGTCTTCCTCTCTCGCAGGGGCGGACGCCAGGCGGCCGCCCGGATGTTTCGGGTTATGGGATCAGGCGAGAGAGGAAACCGGCGGGGCGCGGCTGGCGTAGGCGAGGAAGGGCCGCTGCGGGGCCCGGGTGGGTGCCGGCTCGTCGGGCACCATCAGCGCATGCAGCACCGCGCGCGGCAGTTGCGGCGGCTCCACCGGCTGGACGGTTCCGGCGAGCTGGATCAGCTTGATCGCCGGGCAGTGGTTCACCGCGCGGGCGGTGTCGTCGATCGAGGGGAGCTGGATCTCGACCTCGCGGCGCGTTCCCTGCAGGGTGCAGACCACGGCGCGGAAGCCCTCGCTGGTCCGCACCACGGTGGGCGTCACCAGATAGGTGAGGATCGGCTGGCACAGGAAGGCCCACACCAGCACCCAGGCGGTGCCGGTGCGTAGCCGGGTCTGGCGTCGAATGCTGCCGATCATGATCTCGTATCGCGAATGCCGGGCCCCGAGTCTAGGACGGGATCCCCTGGCCACGACATGATGCAGGTCAAGCGGAGCGCTTCTTGAGATGGATCAGCAGCAGCGACAGGGCGGCGGGGGTGACGCCGGGGATGCGCCCCGCCTGGCCCAGGGTCTCGGGGCGGTGGCGCGCCAGCTTTTCGGTGATCTCGGCGGACAGGCCCTTGACCTGGGCATAGTCGAGATCCGGCGGCAGCCGGGTGGCCTCGGCCTGGCGGGCGCGCGCCACCTCGTCCTGCTGGCGCTCGATATAGCCCGCGTACTTGGCCTGGATCTCCACCTGCTCGGTGACCTGCTCGCGCAGGTCCTCCGGGATCTCCGCCTCGCCCACGCAGGGCAGGGCGCAGACCGCGGCATAATCGCTTTGCGGGCGGGCGATCAGGTCCAGGGCGCGGGTCTCGCGGCGCAGCTCGTCGCCCAGACGTTCGCGCGCGGTGTCAGGGTCGATGTCGCCGGGGCGCACCCAGGTCTCGCGCAGGCGCTGCTGCTCGCGTTCGATGGCCTCGCGCTTGCGCGCGAAGAAGTCCCAGCGCCGGTCGTCCACCAGACCCAGCTCGCGGCCGGTCTCGGTGAGCCGCAGGTCGGCATTGTCCTCGCGCAGCAGCAGGCGGTACTCGGCGCGCGAGGTGAACATGCGGTAGGGCTCCTGGGTGCCGCGGGTGATGAGGTCGTCCACCAGCACGCCCAGATAGGCCTGGTCGCGGCGCGGCCACCAGGGCTCGCGCCCGCGCACCCGCAGGGCAGCATTGGCGCCGGCCAGCAGGCCCTGCGCGGCGGCCTCCTCGTAGCCGGTGGTGCCATTGATCTGGCCGGCGAAGAACAGGCCCTCGATGAACTTCGTCTCCAGCGAGGCCTTGAGATCGCGCGGGTCGAAGAAGTCGTACTCGATGGCATAGCCGGGCCGGGTGATGCGCGCCTGCTCGAAGCCGCGCATGGAGCGCACCAGTTCCCACTGCACGTCGAAGGGCAGCGAGGTGGAGATGCCGTTGGGATACAGCTCGTTGCTCTCCAGCCCCTCCGGCTCGATGAAGATCTGGTGCGAGTCGCGCTCGGCGAAGCGCACCACCTTGTCCTCGATCGACGGGCAATAGCGCGGCCCCACCCCCTCGATCACCCCGGCGTACATGGGCGAGCGGTCCAGGGCGCCGCGGATGATCTCGTGGGTGCGCGCATTGGTGCGGGTGATGTGGCAGGGCACCTGGCGCGGATGCTGCTCGCGCCGCCCCAGGAAGGAGAACACCGGTTCCGGATCGTCGCCCGGCTGCACCTCCAGCACACCGAAGTCCACGCTGCGCCTGTCGATGCGCGGCGGGGTGCCGGTCTTGAGCCGCTCCACCCGGAAGGGCAGCTCGCGCAGACGCGCCGCCAGGGCGTTGGCGGGCGGATCGCCGGCGCGTCCGCCGGGATAGTTCTCCAGGCCGATGTGGATGCGCCCGCCGAGGAAGGTGCCCACGGTGAGCACCACCGCGCGGGCGCGGAAGCGCAGCCCCATGGCGGTGACCACGCCGGTCACCCGTTCGCCCTCGACGATCAGATCCTCCACCGCCTGCTGGAACAGATCCAGGTTCGGCTGGTTCTCCAGCGCCGCGCGCACCGCGGCGCGGTACAGGGCGCGGTCGGCCTGGGCGCGGGTGGCGCGCACCGCCGGGCCCTTGCGCGCGTTCAGCGTGCGGAACTGGATGCCGGCGCGGTCCGCGGCCT
>CAZVIG010000213.1:0-4536 GCA_964627395.1 uncultured Sedimenticola sp. | reverse complement strand
CTCTACCCCGAGATCCCCCTGGAAGGGCTGAACTGGAAGCTCGAGGGCATCATCACCCAGCGTACCCTGCTGCGCCACCAGAGCCCCACCGGGCGGCGCCAGAGCAAGCACTACAGCTACACCTGATCCCGTCCGGGGACAGCCCGCAGCGACAAAAAGCCGCGCCCGCGCTCAACTTGCCCCCAACAAATGACAATGATTATCATTGACTCATCAGCACATGATGAATCGATGATGAAACCCCGCCCCCAGGACAGACCGGAAACCCTCGCCCAGCTCCAGCCCGGACAAACCGGCGTGATCGTCGCCGTGGAAGGCGAGCCGGCGCTGCGCACCCGCCTGCTGTCGCTGGGGCTGCGTCCGGGCCGGCGGGTAGCGGTGATCCGGCGCTCGCGCTTCGGCGGCCCCCTGCAGGTGCGCCTGGGCACCAGCGATCTGCTGATCCGCCCGCAACAGGCCGCCAATATCCGCCTGGCATGAAGCGTATCGCCCTGCTCGGCATGCCCAACACGGGCAAGTCGACCTTCTTCAACCGCCTCACCGGCGCCTCCGCCAAGGTCGGCAACTGGCCGGGCATCACGGTCGATCTGCTCAGGGCCGACATCCTGCTGGGCAGCGAGATGGTCGAGGTGGTGGACCTGCCCGGCATCTACAATCTGCACGGCTTCGCCGAGGACGAGAAGGTGGCGCGCACCTTCCTCGAGGAACAGCCGGTGGACCTGCTGGCGGTGATCGTCAACGCCACCCAGCTCGACCGCCAGCTCGCCCTGGTGTTGCAGTTGCAGGCGCTGGGACAACCCATGGTGCTACTGCTGAACATGATCGACGAGGCGAAGCGCCTCGGCATCCGCATCGACAGCGAACGCCTCGCCCGCGAGCTGGGCATCCCGGTGGTCGCCATCAGCGCCAAGCACGGCATGGGCATGGCCCTGGCGCGCGAGACCCTGGCCCGCGCCCTGGCCGACGCCCATCCCGCGCGTCACGCCGACATCGAAAAGACCTTCAGCGAAGACGACGCCATCGAGGCGCGTCTGGAGCAGGTGCTCGCCGACACCGTCGAGGTGCCGCTGAACGCCAGCGACCGGCTCACCGACCGCCTGGACGCCGTGCTGCTGCATCCCTGGCTGGGCCTGCCCCTGTTCTTTCTCGCCATGCTGGGGATGTTCGAGGCGGTCTATACCTTGGGCGCACCGCTGCAGGACGGAGTGGCCTGGCTGCTGGAGACGATCAAGCGCGACGCGGCGGCGCCGGCGGTCGCCCACTGGGACCCGCTGCTGCGCAGCTTCCTCCTGGACGGGCTGTTCGACGGCATCGGCACCATCCTCTCCTTCCTGCCCCTCATCGTGCTGTTCTTCCTGTTCATGGCGATCATCGAGGACAGCGGCTACATGTCGCGCGCCGCCTTCCTGATGGACGCCTTCATGTCCCGCCTGGGCCTGGACGGGCGCGCCTTCGTGATGCAGCTCATGGGCTTCGGCTGCAACGTCCCGGCGCTGATGGGCACGCGGGTGATGCGCTCGCGCGGGCTGCGCCTGCTCACCATGCTGATCATCCCCTTCTCGCTGTGCTCGGCGCGGCTGCAGGTGTTCGTGTTCTTCACCACCGCCATCTTCGAGCCCTGGGCCGCGCCCCTGGTGCTGTTCAGCCTCTACCTGTTCAGCTTCGGCGCCGCCTTCCTCACCGCCATCCTGTATCGCCGGCGTCTGGGCGGCGACGAGCCGCTGCTGCTGGAGCTGCCACCCTACCGCTTCCCCACCCTGCGCCAGATGTGGCTGCGCGGCTGGCGCGAGGTGACCCACTTCCTGCGCGAGGCGAGCGGCTTCATCCTGCTGGGGGTGATCCTGGTATGGGCCCTCACCCATTTCCCCACCGACGTGCCGGTGGCCGGCGACCAGACCCTCGCCGGCCGCATGGCGGCCTTCTTCGCGCCGCTGATGGAGCCCCTGGGCATCGACCATCTGATGACCATCGCGCTGCTGTTCGGCTTCGTCGCCAAGGAGGTGGTGCTGGGCGCCATGGCGGTGATCTACGGCGTCGGCGAGGGGGAGCTGGCCGGCATCGTGAGCCATCGCATCGACTGGGTGCAGGCCTACAGCTTCATGCTGTTCGTGCTCATCTACACCCCCTGCCTGTCCACGGTGGCGGTGCTGCGCCAGGAGTCCAAGAGCTGGCGTTTCACCGCGCTCGCGGTGGGCTGGCCCCTGCTCCTGGCCTGGACCGTCAGCTTCGTGTTCTACCAGACCGCGCGCTGGCTGGGGTTCTAGCTAGAAGACGATTCACTCTCCGGTCGCCGCCTCCAACAGCAGCTCCGCGACACCCGGCGCGGCCCCCAGGTAGGGCGCGATGCGGATCGCCACCTGCGGGTGTTGCTGCTGCTTGAGGCGCACCTGGGCCGGGATGTCCTCGCTCACATGCCGCCCCGCGGAAAGGAAATAGGGCAGCACCACCACCTCGCGGGCCCCGGCGTCGATGCACTGCTGGATGCCCTCCGGGATCGAAGGCTCGGCCAGCTCCAGGAAGGCGCAAGCGACCTGGCCGAAGGCGTCTCCCGCCTGGTCGCGCAGGCGCTGCGCCAGGGCGCGCACCTCTTCGTTGGAGGCGCTGCGCCGGCTGCCGTGGGCCACCAGCAGCAGGGCCTTCATGCCGACTCCAGGCTGCGCGAGGCCACCTCGTACACGTCCGGCGAGGCCTCGTTGTCCAGGATGCGCCGCAGGGCGGCGCGCATCTTCGCCTGCCGTCCCTCGTCATAGCGGCGCCAGCGCGCCAGGGCGCGGCACAGGCGCGCCGCGATCTGCGGGTTGATCGGATCGAGGCGGATCACCTGCTCGGCCAGGAAGTCGTAGCCGCTGCCGTCGGCGGCATGGAAGTTGACCGGATTGGCGTTGACGAAGGCCCCGATCAGGGCGCGCACCTTGTTGGGATTGGTGAGCGAGAAGGCCGGATGCTGCATCAGCTCGCGCACCCGCGCCAGGGTGCCGGGCCGGCTGGCGGTGGCCTGCACCGAGAACCACTTGTCCATCACCAGCGGATCGTCCCCCCAGCGCTGCGCGAAGTCGTCGAGGATGGCCTCGCGTCCCGGGTGCTCGCTGTCGGCGATCAGTGCCAGCGCCGCCATCACGTCGGTCATGTTGCGCTGCGCGCCATACTGGTTCACCACCAACTGCCACACCACCTCGTCGTCGAGGCGCGCGAGATAGCCCAGCAGGGTGTTGCGCAGGCGCCGGCGGCCGATGGATTCGGCGTCGATGCGGTACTCCTCCGGCTCGCGAAGCTGTTCGAAGCGCATCAGCAGGTCCTCGCGCAGCGCCTCGGCCACCGCGTGGCGCAGGGCCTCGCGCGCCGCATGCAGGCCCTCGACGTCGATCACCGGCATGAAATCGCCCAGGTAGTCGATCGCCGGGATGCTCAGCACCTCCGCGATCAGGGCCTGCTCCGCGCCGGTGTCGAACAAGGCCTTGCGCAACGCCGCCAGCAGGGCGTCCGGCACCTGCATGGGGGCATCGGCGCGGTACTGCTTCACCATCCGCAGGATCACCTGGCGCAGCAGGGTCTGGCCCGCATCCCAGCGGTTGAAGCCGTCGCTGTCGTGCGCCATCAGGTGCAGGAGCTGGGCCTCGGTCCAGTCGTACTGCAGCTTCACCGGGGCGCTGAAGCCGCGCAGCAGGGAAGGCACCGGGCGCTCCGTCACCTGCTCGAAGACGAAGCGCTGCTCCCGCTCGCGCAGCTCCAGCAGCCAGCCGCTGCCGCGCCGCTCCGCGCCGGGCAGTTGCGCGGCCATGTCGCGGCCCTCGGCGTCCAGCAGGCCCACCACCACCGGGATGTGGAATGGCGGCTTGTCCTGCTGGCCCGGGGTGTCGGGCACCTGCTGGCGGATGTGCAGCTCGTAGCGTTGCGCCTCGGCGTCGTAACGGTCGGTGACGGTCAGCTCGGGGGTGCCGGCATAGTCGTACCAGTGGCGGAACTGGGTCAGGTCGCGCCCGGAGGCGGCCTCCATGCAGGCGACGAAGTCCTCGGTGGTGACCGCCTGGCCGTCGAACCGCTCGAAATACAGGTCCATGGCGCGCCGGAAACGTTCCGGCCCCAGCAGCCCGGCCTGCATGCGCACCACCTCGGCGCCCTTCTCGTACACCGTCACGGTGTAGAAGTTGTTGATCTCGATGTAGGAGCGGGGCCGCACCGGGTGCGCCATGGGGCTGGCGTCCTCGGCGAACTGGTGGGCGCGCAGCAGACGCACATCGTCGATGCGCTTGACCGGGCGCGAGCCCATGTCGGCGGAGAACTCCTGGTCGCGGTACACCGTCAGCCCCTCCTTGAGGGAGAGCTGGAACCAGTCGCGGCAGGTGATCCGGTTGCCGGTCCAGTTATGGAAGTATTCATGGGCGACCACGCCCTCGATCCCCTGGAAGTCGGCGTCGGTGGCGGTCTCGGGGCGTGCCAGCACGTACTTGCTGTTGAAGATGTTCAGCCCCTTGTTCTCCATGGCGCCCATGTTGAAGTCGTTGACCGCGACGATCATGAAGATGTCGAGGTCGTACT
>CAZVIG010000212.1:0-4536 GCA_964627395.1 uncultured Sedimenticola sp. | reverse complement strand
CGTAACCGCAGAGGATGACGTGATCGCGCAGATCCTCGGTCTGCTCCGGCAGGTTCTCCGGCAGGGCGTCGTCGAGTACCGCGCCTCCGCGCAGCAGCCCGGCGATGGCGCGGTTGAAGCGGACCAGCACCGGAGCGATCAGCATGCTGATCACCAGCCCCGCCAGCATCGGCTGCAGCAGCCGGCTGTCCACCAGCCCCAGCAACAGGACCTGGGATACCAGCAGCAACCCGAATTCGCCGCCGTGGGCCAGGACGACCGCGGCGCGCAGGGCCTCCTGCCACGAATAGCCGAACACCCGCACCAGCCCCAGCATCAGCACGCCCTTGAGCACCACCAGCCCAGCCACCACGGCGCCCACCAGCAGCGGCTGCTCCAGCAGCACGCCCGGGTCGAGCTGCATGCCGATACTGATGAAGAACACGCCCAGCATCAGGTCGCGAAAGGGGCGGATGTCGGCCTCCACCTGGTGCCGGAAGTGGGTCTCTCCCAGCAGCATGCCGGCCATGAAGGCGCCCAGGGTGGCGGACAGTCCCGCCAACAGGGACAGCCCGGCCGCTCCCAGCGCCATCGCCAGCACCGCCAGCATGAACAGCTCGAGGGAATGGGTGTCCGCCACCCAGTGCAGAACGCGCGGCAGCAAGCGCCGTCCCAGGGTCGCCAGCAGCACGAACACCAGCGCCGCCTTGCCCAGGGTGGCCAGCAGCACCGGCCCGAAGGCGGCATCGCTCTCACCCAGCAGCGGCAACAGCACCAGGAAGGGAATGGCGGCCAGATCCTGGAACAGCAGGATGCCGGTGGCGGCCTGCCCATGCGGGGTGCGCAGCTCGCCCTGTTCGCCGAGCTGCTTGAGCACGATGGCGGTGGAGGACATGGCGAAGGCCCCGCCGAGGATCACCGCGAAAGCGGGCGACACCTCCCAGGCGACGAATATCAGGGCGAAGACCACGGTCACCAGCAGCACCTGAGCGCCGCCCAGCCCTACTACCAGGCGCTTGGAGGCGAGCAGCCGCGGCAGGGAGAACTCCAGCCCGATGGTGAACAGCAGCAGCACCACCCCCACCTCGGCCAGCACCCCGAACGAGTCGCTGTCGCGCAACAGCCCCACGCCGGCAGGCCCGAACAGCAGGCCCGCCGCCAGGTAGCCGACGATGGAGGACAGCCCCAGCCGATGACACAGCGCCACCAGCACGGCGCTGCCCAGCATCAGCAGCATCAGATCGAACAGCAGATGGTGTGCCATGACGCTCCCGTGGACAGGATTGACGGATCTCAAGTCTCCGCAGGGCGAAGGCTCGTAGCATAGCGCAGGCAGCAGATGGGGCGCAGACGACGAAGGTCAAGCCCCCTTGGCGCACCCGGCAATGTCTCACCGGCCGGTCTTTCCGCCAAAACCACCACATCGCGCATTGAAAAGGCCGCCTCCCGCCCCCACGGTGAAAGGCACCACAATCCGAATCCAAAACTGGAGGCATCGCAACGATGAACGCTGGCGACGAAAAACTCGAACTCATCCTGGAAAAACTGGCTCCGGTGGTGCTGCCGCCCGCCGACTTTCCGCCTGCCCAGATCGTCAAGGACACCCCGCGCGAGGAGCTGCGCGAGCGGATCCGCAAGAACGCCGAAGAGGTGGGCCTGGAGCTGGGCGACGAGCACTGGGAGGTGATCGACTTCCTGCTCGACTTCTACGCCTTCTGCACCGAGACCCACGAGCCCAAATACCAGAACGCGCGCGAATACTGGCAGTACGTGGACTGCCAGAAGGATCCGAACTGCGAGAGCGAACTGGAGGGCGAACGCAGCGAGACCTGCAAATACGGCAAGCTGAGCGCCAACGAGGCCACCAAGGCCTACCGGGTATACCGCGTGCTGCTCAAGGCCTTCGCCGACAAGGGCGGCAAGAAGCACCTGTACGAACTGTTCCCCTATGGCCCGGTGTTCACCATCCACCTGCTGGCGGGCCTGCCGCGCCTGTGGAACGACGTGGACCCCCACTTCGGCACGGCCTACTGATATCGTGAATCACCTCGACAAGCAAAACGACAAAGGAGGCGTTCAGCCATGAAGATCGACATCAAGTACCGCAACCTTCCGAAGGAGTCCCACGCGAAGGCGCGCGAGTCCGTTGAGACGCTGGCCGAACGCCACCTGCGTCCCGCCGTGGAGGCGTTCGACGTCTCCGAGCTGCGCCTGCACGTGACCCTGGAGAAGCGCAAGCTGGACTACCGGGTGACCACCCGCATCCAGTTGCCGCCGCGCAAGGTGCTGGTGGCCCAGGCCACCGACGAGTCCCTGGACAAGGCGCTGCACGACGCCCTGGCGGAACTGGCACGCCAGGCGGAGAAGCATCGCGCCACCATCAGCCACCAGGACGAATGGAAGCGCAAGGCACGACGGCGCCGGCTGCGCGAGCTGAAAGGCAAGCTCGGCGGCATCCCCACCGAGGTACAGCAGCAGGTGGAGGTCTCCCTGGCGAGCCTGCTGCCGCGCCTGGAGACCTGGATCCGCCACGAGCTGACCTATCTGCGCGCCAGCGGCCTGTTGGCCGAGGACTACCCAACCGTGGCCGATGTGCGCGACGAGATGTACGTCCGGGTTCAAAGACGCTGGGACGAACTGCCCCATGACGCAGACGGGCTCTACCAAGCGGCGATCCGCATCGTCACCGACATCCTCGAAGAGGAGGCGCAGCGGGTGCGCCTGGCGGAACGCAGCCTGTCGCTGGAGGGCAGCGCACCGGAGGACGCCATGGACCAGGCCGAGGACATGGTGGAAGAGGAGATCAACGAGTTCTATCAGCCGGACGAGTCCCTCCACGTCGAGGACCTGATCGCGGACACCGAGATCGCCACGCCCGAGGAGGCCGCGGCGGCGGAAGCGATGGACGCCTGCAACGAGCTGCTGGGGGCGATGCCCAGCCGCTGGCGGCGCGCCCTGCTGCTGGTGTACCGCGAGCGCATCCCGCGCGAGGTGGTGGCCGGCCAGATGCTGGAAATGGGCGTCGAGGAGCTGGACCAGGTGCTGGCGCTGGGCGAGCGTTTCCTGCGCGAACACCTGGCCGAGCGCGGCTTCGATAACGCCGACGTGCCCCGCCTGCTTGCGGGCTGAGCCCTTGCCGGCGGTGATGCGCCCTCAGTAGAGGGCGTTCATCACCACCATCATCACCACCAGGAAAAGCACCGTCATGATGCCGCCGGCGCGCATGAAGTCCGGCACCCGGTAGCCGGCCGGCCCCATGATCAGGGCGTTCACCTGGTGGGTGGGGATGATGAAGGAGTTGGAGGTGGCGATGGCCACCGTCAGGGCGTACACCGCCGGGTCGGCACCCACCTGGATGGCGATGTTCACCGCCAGGGGCACCAGCAGTACGGTGGCCCCCACATTGGACATCACCAGGGTGAAGAAGGTGGCCAGGGCGGCGATCGAGGCCTGGATCACCCAGGGCGAGGCGTCGCCCACCAGGCCCACCACCTCCTGCGCGATCCAGCGCGCGGTGCCGGAGGTCTCCACCGCCAGTCCCAGCGGGATCAGCGAGGCGAGCAGGAACACCGTCTTCCAGCTCACCGCCTCGTAGGCTTCCTCGATCTTCAGCACCCCAGAGAGCACCATCCCCACCGCCCCGGTGAGCAGCGCCACCGAGAGCCGGATGTCGGTGAACAGCACCATGCTCAGGGCGACGAAGAAGAACAGCGCCGCCCAGCGTACCTTGTGCGGACGCAGCTTTTCCTCGCGCGGGTACTCGGTGGTCACCACCAAGAAGTTGCGGCGATCCTTCTCGATGCGTTCCAGCACGTTCCAGGGGGTGTGCACCACCAGGGTGTCGCCGGCCTGGAAGGGGATGTTGCGGATGTCATCCCCTTCGCGCATCGTCTTGCCGTTGCGGTGCAGGCCCACCAGCGCCAGGCCGTAGGTCTTGCGCATCCAGATGTCGCGCGCGCTCTTGCCGATCAGGTGCGAACCGGGCGGAATCACGATCTCGGCGATGCCCGACTTGCGCGGCGACAGCGCCTCGGCGAAGGTGCGCAACTGGTCGCGCTTCTGCAGGCCGTACTTCTCCACGAAGTGATCCAGGTCCTTCGGGTCGGCCACGATACCCAGCACCATGCCGGCCACGATCTCGGTGTCCCGCGCCAGGGTGCCGGGTCCGAAGTTGACCTCACCCCCCGGGCGTTTGTGCGCGATCACCCGGATCCGGTAGTCGGTCTCCACGTCGTCCAGCTTCTTGCCCACCAGCGGGCTGTCGTCGGGCACCACCACCTCGGACAGGCTGTAGTCCACGCCGTAGACGTCGTGGAAATAACCCAGGGTGTCCGAGCCGGTGGTGCTGGACTCGCTCTCGGTGACCGGCAGCACGAAGCGCCCCGCCACCACGAAATAGAGGATGCCGGTGAGTACCAGGGCCACGCCCACCGGCGTCACCGAGAACAACCCCCAGGGCTTCATTTGCTGATCCGGCGGCAGCGCCTGGTTGGAGGTGAGCATCAGGTCGTTGAGCAGGATCAGCGGGCTGGAGCCCACCATGGTCACGGTGCCGCC
>CAZVIG010000211.1:1120-4611 GCA_964627395.1 uncultured Sedimenticola sp. | reverse complement strand
GCGAGGTGCTGCAGAAGGTGCCGCGCTATACCGTCTATCCCAAGACCCACTATGTCACCCCGCGCGAGATCATTCTCGACGCGGTGGACCAGATCAAGGCCGAACTCAAGGAGCGGCTGGAATTCCTGCGCGCCAACGACAAGCTGCTCGAGGCCCAGCGCCTGGAGCAGCGCACCACCTTCGACATCGAGATGATGCTGGAGCTGGGCTACTGCTCGGGCATCGAGAACTACTCCCGCTATCTTTCCGGGCGGGCGCCGGGCGAGGGGCCGCCGACCCTGTTCGACTATCTGCCCTCCAACGCCCTGCTGGTGGTGGACGAGTCGCACGTCACCATCCCCCAGCTCGGCGGCATGTACCGCGGCGACCGCTCGCGCAAGGAGACCCTGGTCGAATACGGCTTCCGCCTGCCCTCGGCGCTGGACAACCGGCCCCTGCGTTTCGAGGAGTTCGAGGCGCGCGCCCCCCAGACCATCTATGTCTCGGCCACCCCGCGCGAGTACGAGATCGAACACTCGGGTGCGGTGGTGGAGCAGGTGGTGCGACCCACCGGCCTGGTCGATCCCGAGGTGGAGGTCCGCCCCGCCAGCACCCAGGTGGACGATGTGATGTCCGAGATCAACGCCCGGGTGGCGATGGGCGACCGGGTGCTAGTGACCACGCTGACCAAGCGCATGGCCGAGGACCTGACCGACTACCTGATGGAGCACGACATCCGGGTGCGCTATCTGCACTCGGACATCGACACCGTGGAGCGGGTCGAGATCATCCGCGACCTGCGCCTGGGCGAGTTCGACGTGCTGGTGGGCATCAACCTGCTGCGCGAGGGCCTGGACATGCCCGAGGTGTCGCTGGTGGCGATCCTGGATGCCGACAAGGAGGGCTTCCTGCGTTCCGAGGGCTCGCTGATCCAGACCATCGGCCGCGCCGCGCGCAACGCCCGCGGCAAGGCCATCCTCTACGCCGACCAGGTCACCGGCTCGATGCAGCGCGCCATCGAGGAGACCGAGCGCCGCCGGCGCAAGCAGATCGCCTATAACGAGGCCCACGGCATCACGCCCAAGACGGTGGAGAAGAGCGTCGCCGACATCATGGAGACCGCGGTGCCCGGCGGCGGGGCCATCGCCCACAAGTACCGCAAGGTGGCCGAGGCGGCGGGCGACTACCAGGCGCCGCTGGACCCGCTGGCCGCGGCGCGCGAGATCAAGCGCCTGGAGAAGGAGATGTACGCCCTGGCGCGGGATCTCAAGTTCGAGGAGGCGGCGCGGATACGCGACCGCCTGCGCGAGCTGCAGGGCAAGGCCTTCGTGGCCTGAGCAGGGCGGTCCGATGCAACGGCTGTTCGTCTACGGCACCCTGATGCGCGGCGGCGCCATGCACCGCCTGCTGGAGCGCGAGGCGGTGTATCTGGGGCCGGGCTGGGTGCGCGGGCGGCTGTATCGGGTGGACGACTATCCGGGGCTGGTGCCCGGCGGCGGTCCTGGAGACCGGGTGTGGGGCGAATGCTACCGGCTCAAGGCCCCGGCGCGGACCCTGGCGCGGCTGGACGCTTACGAGGGCTGCGCGTCCGGGCAGGCGGGCAGACCCGAGTACCGTCGCGAGCGCCTACCCGTGCATCTGGAGACGGGGGCGGTGCTGCCGGCCTGGGTCTATGTCTATCGGCGGCCGGTGCATGTGCTGCGCCGCATCCCGGACGGCCGGTTTCGGTAGCCACGCTGCTTGTAATCGCCCCGGTCCCGGGCTAGCCTTTCCGCCTTTTCCATTCGGAGTAGGCGGCGTGTCGAGCGATCTGCAGTTCATCGTCCGCCCCGGAGGCTGTCTGCAGGGCGACATCCGGGTGCCGGGCGACAAGTCCATCTCCCACCGGTCCATCATGCTGGGTTCCATCGCCGAGGGGACCACCCATGTTTCCGGCTTTCTCGAAGGCGAAGACGCGCTGGCCACCCTGCGTGCCTTCCGCGCCATGGGGGTGGAGATCGAAGGGCCTGACCAGGGCCGGGTGGTGATCCACGGCGTGGGCATGCACGGCCTGCGGCCGCCCGAGGGGCCGCTGGATCTGGGCAACTCCGGCACCTCGATGCGCCTGCTGGCCGGCCTGCTGGCGGGGCAGGGCTTCGAGGTGACCCTGATCGGCGACGAGTCCCTGTCGCGCCGTCCCATGAAGCGGGTGACCGAGCCCCTGGCGATGATGGGCGCGGAGATCGACACCACACCGAAGGGCACCGCGCCGCTGGTGATCCGCCCGGTGGACGGTCTGCGCGGTATCGACTATGTGATGCCGGTGGCCAGCGCCCAGGTGAAGTCCTGCCTGCTGCTGGCGGGCCTCTATGCCGACGGCGAGACCTGGGTCACCGAGCCGGCGCCCACCCGGGATCACACCGAGCGCATGCTGCAGGGCTTCGGCTATGAGGTGACGGTCGAGGGGCCGCGCCGCGGGGTGCGCGGCGGCGGGCGCCTGACCGCTTGCGACATCGACGTGCCGGCGGACATCTCATCGGCGGCCTTCTTTCTGGTGGGCGCGAGCATCGCCGAGGGGTCCGATCTCACGCTGCGCCATGTCGGCATGAATCCCACCCGCGACGGGGTGATCAACATCCTGCGGGCGATGGGCGCGGACATCGAGGTGAGCAACCGGCAGGTGGTGGGCGGCGAACCGGTGGCCGACCTGCGGGTGCGTTCGGCGCCGCTGCGGGGCATCCGTATCCCCGAGGATCAGGTGCCGCTGGCGATCGACGAGTTTCCGGCGTTGTTCGTGGCCGCCGCCTGCGCCGAGGGCGAGACGGTGCTCACCGGCGCCGAGGAGCTGCGGGTCAAGGAGTCGGACCGCATCCAGGTGATGGCGGACGGCCTGCAGGCGCTGGGGGGGCAGGCGCAGCCGACGCCCGACGGCATCGTCATCCAGGGCGGCCCCCTCGGCGGCGGCCGGGTGGACAGCCACGGCGACCATCGCATCGCCATGGCCTTCGCCATGGCCGGGTTGCGCGCCGGCGGCGAGATCCTCATCGACGACTGCGCCAACGTGAACACCTCCTTCCCCGGCTTCGTGGAACTGGCGGCCGCCAGCGGGCTGCGACTGGAGGCCCGTAATGGCTGAGCCGGTGCCGGTGATCACCATCGACGGTCCCAGCGGATCGGGCAAGGGCACCGTTTCGGCGCGCCTGGCCGAGGCCCTGGGGTGGCACATTCTGGACTCGGGGGCGCTCTACCGGCTCACCGGCCTGGCGGTGGAAAAGGCGGGTATCGGCTTCGAAAATCCGCGAAAGGCGGCGGAAATCGCGGCCAATCTGGACGTTCGTTTCGCAAACGGCCGGGTCCTGCTGGACGGCGAGGACGTGACCCTGGCGATCCGCACCGAGCAGGCGGGCAACAACGCCTCCAAGGTCGCGGCCATGCCCGAGGTGCGCGCCGCCCTGCTGGACTGGCAGCGCCGCGCCGCCCGGCCGCCGGGGCTGGTGGCGGATGGGCGCGACATGGGCACCGCGGTGTTTCCG
>CAZVIG010000211.1:0-1110 GCA_964627395.1 uncultured Sedimenticola sp. | reverse complement strand
CGCCCCGCTCAAGGTGTTTCTCACCGCGAGTGCGGAGGAGCGCGCGAAAAGGCGGTATAAGCAGTTGAAAGAAAAGGGGCTTCCCGCTAACATTGAACAACTTGCCGCCGAGATCCGCGAGCGGGACGAGCGGGACCGTACCCGCAGCGCCTCGCCGCTGGTGCCGGCGGCGGATGCGCTGGTCGTCGATTCGACCGGCATGACCATCGACGAGGTGGTCGAAACCCTGCTGCAGGCCGCGCGCGAGCGGGGTCTGGCAGCGTCGTAGTCCCGGCTCGCCGGGGCTGTTTGTTTTATGGGCCCCGCAGGGCCTTCACGGGTGCGGCCGCAGGGCCGCGTGTGTTCAACTTCAACCAGTGCCGATGCACCGCGAACACCGCGGGCACGGCGTAACGGCCCGGCAGCGGGCCCCAGGTAATCACATCATGTCAGAAAGTTTTGCCGAGCTCTTCGAAGAGAGCCTCAACAACACCAACCTCCACGCCGGGGACATCGTCATCGGCACCGTGGTCGCCATCGACGGCGACGAAGTCATCGTCAACGCCGGCCTCAAGTCCGAAGGCCGCATTCCCATCAGCCAGTTCACCGACGCCGACGGCAACGTCGAGGTCAAGCCCGGCGATCAGGTCGAAGTGGTCCTGGAGGCCGTGGAGGATGGTTCCGGCGCCACCCGCCTCTCGCGCGAGAAGGCCAAGCGCCTGCACGCCTGGCGCAAGCTGGAGAAGGCCTTCGAGAACGACGAGATCGTCACCGGCCGCATCAACGGCAAGGTCAAGGGTGGCTTCACCGTGGAGCTGGGCGAGATCCGGGCCTTCCTGCCGGGGTCGCTGGTGGACGTGCGCCCGGTGCGCGACACCGCCTACCTGGAAGGCAAGGACCTGGAGTTCAAGGTCATCAAGCTGGACCAGAAGCGCAACAACGTGGTGGTTTCGCGCCGCGCGGTGGTGGAGAAGGAATACAGCGAGGAGCGCGAAAAGCTGCTCGCCAACCTGGCCGAGGGCCAGGTCATCAAGGGCGTGGTCAAGAACCTCACCGACTACGGCGCCTTCGTGGATCTGGGCGGCATCGACGGCCTGCTGCACATCACCGACATGGCCTGGAAGCGGGTCA
>CAZVIG010000210.1:0-4613 GCA_964627395.1 uncultured Sedimenticola sp. | reverse complement strand
CCGCTGGCCTTCCTGGTGGAGGCGGCGGACGATATCGCCTACCGGGTGATCGACATCGAGGACGGTTACCGTCTGGGTCATTTCAGCTACGACGAGGTGACCGGCGCCTTCCTCGACCTGCTGCCGGACCGGGAACGCCAGCAGCTGCGCCTGCGCGGCATCCGCGAGCCCAAGGACCGCATCGAATACCTGCGCGCCAAGGTGATCAACCAGATCATCCAGCAGGCCCTGGAATGCTTCATGGACAACGAGCCGGCGATGCTCGCCGGGCGCTTCGACCAGCCCCTGCTGCAGGAGATACCGGCGCGTGCCCAGGCCGACGTGCTGATCCGCATGGCCCAGGAGCGCATCTACTGCGCGCCGGAGGTGGTGAGCATCCAGGCGGCCGGCTTCCAGGTGATCCACGACCTGCTGGAGCGCTTCATCCAGGTGCTGGACGACGTGGCGCACCGCGGCGACCAGGCCTCGCCGCGCAGCCGCATGCTGATCCGGCTGATCCCGGAACAGTTCATCGGCCGCGACCGGGTGCCGTCGCCCGATCCCTATCTGCGTCTGCTGCTGCTGACCGACTTCGTGGCCGGCATGACCGACTCCTATGCGGTGAGCCTGTACAAGAAGGTCACCGGCATCTCGCTGCCGGGGGGCTAGGGTGAGCGAGGCCTGCGAGGCGATCGAGGGGCTGCTGGCGCTGATGGCGCGCCTGCGCGATCCCGAGGAAGGCTGCCCCTGGGACCGCGCCCAGAGCTGGCGCAGCCTGGTGCCCTACACCCTGGAGGAGGCCTACGAGGTGGCCGACGCGGTGCAGCGCGACGATGCCGGTGCGCTGCGCGAGGAGCTGGGCGACCTGCTGTTCCAGGTGGTGTTCTACAGCCGCATCGCCGAGGAACAGGGGCTGTTCGACTTCGCCGCCGTGGCGCGCGGCATCACCGACAAGATGCATCGCCGTCACCCGCATGTGTTCGGCGATGCGGAGCATGCCGACGAGGATTCGCTGCGTCGTGCCTGGGAGGCCGCCAAGGCGGAGGAGCGCGCCGCCAAGGGGGAGCAGGCCGACGACAGCCAGATGGCTGGCATCGCGCACGCCCTGCCGGCCCTGGTGCGCGCCCACAAGCTGCAGAAGCGCGCGCGGGACGTGGGCTTCGACTGGCCCGGCCCGGAAGGCGCGCTGGAGAAAGTCCGCGAGGAGCTGGAGGAGGTCGCGCAGGCCGCCGCGCAAGGCGATCCCGCGCACCTGGGCGAGGAGCTGGGCGACCTGCTGTTCGCGATGGTCAATCTGGTGCGCCTGCATGGCCACCAGTCGGAGGAGGTGCTGCGCACCGCCAACGACAAGTTCGAGCGGCGCTTCCGCGCCATGGAACGCGACCTGGCCGACGTGGGTCACAGGGATCTGTCGGCGCTGGGTCTGGAACGCTTGGACGCGGCCTGGGAGGCCGTCAAGGCAAGGGAGGGAGATGTCCATGAAGACTGAACGCATCGATCGCCGCCTGATTCGCGGCGCCTGGGGGCTGCTGGCCCTGATCCTGGTGCTCGCCGGCTGCACCACCAACCCGGTCACCGGCCGCAAGGAGTTGTCCCTGATCGGCGAGGCCCAGGAGCTGGCCATCGGCGAGAAGAACTACGGCCCCTATCGCCAGGCCCAGGGCGGCGACTATGTCGCCGATCCCGAGCTGGTGGCCTATGTCCAGCGGGTGGGGCAGCGCCTGGCGCGGGTGGCGGACCGCAAGCTGCCCTATGAATTCCGGGTGGTGAACGACGGCAGCCCCAACGCCTGGGCCCTGCCCGGCGGCAAGATCGCGGTCAACCGCGGCCTGCTGCTGGCGCTGCGGGACGAGGCCGAGCTGGCCGCGGTGCTGGGTCACGAGATCGTGCACGCCGCGGCGCGCCACACCGCCCAGGCGATGCAGCGCGGCATCTTCCTGCAGGGCGCCCTGGTGGCTGCCGGCGTGGCCCTGGCCGACTCGCGATATCGCCAGTTGGGACAGCTCGGGGCGGCGCTGGGCGCCAATCTGGTCAAGAGCCGCTACGACCGCGAGGCGGAGCTGGAGGCGGACGCCTACGGCATGCGCTACATGGCGCGCGCCGGCTATGACCCGGCGGCCGCGGTGAGCCTGCAGGAGACCTTCGTGCGCCTGCTGAAGAACAAGGAGGGCGGCTGGCTGCAGGGCCTGTTCGCCTCCCACCCGCCGTCGCAGGAGCGCGTCCAGGCCAACCGCCGCTTGCTGGCGGAGCTGGGCAATCCGGGGGGCGAGCGCGGCCGCGAGCGCTACCGTCGCGCCATCGCCCACCTGCGGCGCAGCGCGCCCGCCTACGAGGCCTATGCCAAGGCGAAACGGGCGCTCAAGCGGGGCGACCGCCGCCAGGCCCTGACGCTGGTGAACAAGGCGATCGCCATCGAGCCGCGCGAGGCCCTGTTCCGCGCCCTGCGCGGCGAGATCCGCCAGGCCGAGGGGCGGCGCCGCGAGGCGCTGCGCGACTTCGACAAGGCGGTGGCGCTCAATCCGGGCTATTTCATGCCCCTGTTGCAGCGCGGCCTGTTGGAGAAGGATCTGGGGCGTACCGCCCGGGCCGAGCGGGATCTCAAGCAGAGCATCCGCCTGCTGCCCACTGCCGAGGCCTATTACGGCCTGGGACTGATCGCCGAGGCGCGGGGCCGCCCCGACGAGGCGCTGGGATACTTCAAGGCGGTCGCCGCCACCAAGTCCTCGATGGCGAAGGATGCGCGCCGCCGCCTGGCGCTGTTGGATCTGGCCGATCACCCGGAGCGCTACCTGGAGGCGGCACTGCTGCTGCGTCGTGACGGCGCCCTGCTGTTGCAGGTGGCCAACCGCAGCGGCCTGCCGGTGACCGGCATCCGGGTCGCCATCGGGCGCGCCGCGGGGCTGGGCTTCCGGCCGGTG
The DNA here is from genome assembly GCA_964627395.1 of uncultured Sedimenticola sp. Classification (GTDB taxonomy): domain Bacteria; phylum Pseudomonadota; class Gammaproteobacteria; order Chromatiales; family Chromatiaceae; genus MONJU. The sequence continues at coordinate 1,716 of CAZVIG010000210.1, read as the reverse complement.
CACGAACTGCGCCTGCGCGGTCGTCTGCCGGACGGGCGCCAGGTGACGGTGCGCACCGGTCTGGGGCCGCTGGATGCGCGGGTGGCGCGCGGCCTGCGCGCACGGGTGGTGGCCGCGCGTCCGGTGAGCTTCTGAGATGGGCGGCGGCTTCCTGCGCCACATCCGCGCCTGCAACGCCCCGGTGCGGGAGCCCTTCTGGCCCTGGCGCATCGACGGGGTCACCTACGGCTGGGTGCGGCCGGCCTTCGCGCGGCGCCTGGCGGACTGGCCCGACACCTTCCGCCTCGCCGGCGAGGCCCTGGAATCGCAGTCGGAAGGCGAGGTGCCCCTGCAGCAACGTCTGGCGCGGGTGGCCGAGGCCCTGGCGGCGAGCGGAGAGCTGCCGCTGCTGCTGCACGAGCCCTATCCGGTGACCGCGGGGGCGCGCGAGCAGGCGGTGGTCACGGTGGACCGGGCCCTGGCGGCGCCCCTGGGGCTGCGTTCCTTCGGCCAGCATCTGAACGGCTATCTGCGGCGCGATGACGGCATCTGGATGTGGATCGCGCGCCGCGCCCGCGACCGGCTGATCTTCCCTGGCGCCCTGGACAACATGGTCGCCGGCGGCCTGCCGCACGGGGTGGGGCTGCGCGAGAACCTGCTCAAGGAGTGCGAGGAGGAAGCCGGAATGCCCCCCGAACTGGCCGCCCGGGCCCGCCCGGTGGGCGCCTTGTCGTACAATCGGGTTGCGGAACGGGGATTTCGTCCCGACGTTTTGTATTGTTATGACATTGAACTTCCGGCCGATTTCGAACCTCGAAACACCGATGGCGAGGTCGAGTCCTTCACCCTGATGCCGATCGACCGGGTGATGCGGATCGTGCGCGATACCGACGAGTTCAAGCTCAATTGCAACCTGGTGATCATCGACTTCCTGGTCCGCCACGGCCTGATCGGCCCGGAGGATCCCGACTACCTGGACATCGTGACCGGTCTGCATCCGCCGGTCGGGATGCCCGAGACGAACGAGTGCAATGACTGACAGAATCCAGAGACTGCTCCTGCTGCTGGCCCTGCTGTGGCCCCTGTTCGCCCAGGCCCGGCCGCAGCCGGTGCCTATCGACGCCCTGCAACCCACCGAGGAACAGCGGCGCACCGCGCTGGTGATCGCCCAGGTGCTGGAGGGCTTCCACTACACCCGACCGCACATCGACGACCATCTCTCGCGCGACGCCTTCGAGCGCTATCTGGAGGCGCTGGATCCCAACCGCAGCTTCTTCACCCGCGAGGACGTGGACCGGCTCTCGGTCTACCGCGACTACTTCGACGACAGCCTGACGAAGGGCCGGCTGGCGCCGCCGTTCGAGATCTTCCGCCTGTTCCGCCAGAAGGTGGAACGCCGCGCGGCCTATGCCCTGGATCTGCTGGACAACTATCCCTTCGACTTCGACAAGGACGAGGACTACCGCTTCGACCGCGCCGACGCGCCCTGGGCGCGCGACGAGAAGGCGCTGGACGATCTGTGGCGCAAGCGGGTCAAGAACGACATCCTGGTGGCGCGCCTGGACGACAAGCGGCCCTTCGACAAGGCGCGCCTGCGCAAGCGCTACGAGGGGCTTCGCGACCGGGTACGGCAGATGAACGCGGGCGATGTGTTCCAGACCTTCGTCAACGCCATCACCCTCAGCATCGAGCCGCACACCAGCTACATGTCGCCCGAGGTGTCGGAGAACTTCGACA
>CAZVIG010000209.1:0-4655 GCA_964627395.1 uncultured Sedimenticola sp. | reverse complement strand
GGCAGGGCGAATGCACACCATTTCCGGAGAGTGGAGCGGAAGGTGAAGAATCTGGTCCATGATCGCGACTTGGTGGTTCGATACGAGGTGCAGGTTACAAACGAAAAAGGGCCCACCTGGGTGGATGTACCCAGTCATGCAAATTGCCGTTATCAGATGATCGACGCCACTTTCGACTGTCGCTATTACACCTACTACCTGAAAGAGGATGGTTCTGTAGAACGCCATTTGGAAGCGCATACACCCATCCAGTCCACCTTCGACAAGGAAGGATTCGAGCGCACTGTCGCTGCCAAGGGTTGTCCGGAGGCAAGGGATTTGGACGGAAGGGATTGATTCACAGATGCATCGGGGAGCGGAGGGATGTTCGACACTAGTGAACAAGAGGCGACGCGCAGACCGTCCCGGCGATCCGCTCCGGCGGTCGAAGAGGCGGAGCGAGAGGCCCGGCTCCCACCCTACCTGGGCGGATGCAGCGCCCCGGCCACGGTTGCTTCTTCCACGGCCCGCGATGCGGATGCCTGCACCTCCCCCGAAGAAACGACCCACAGGCAGCGTTTCCTTGATCGCACCTTCAGCGCCCCGAACTTCCGCCCTTCGGCAGGCTATGGCCAGTTCGATGCCCGCTACTGGCCCCGGCTGTCGTTGATGGCGGCGGTGGTGAAGCTGCATCTCGCCTTCGTCCAGGCGGAGGACACGCCGCCGCTGCCGGATCTGGTGTGGCGCTGGGCGCGCGGCGAGGATCTGGGCCGCTTCTTCTGGAACGACGCCGAGAAGCGCCGCTTCGAGCGCGACTATGTGGAGCAGGTCTCGCGCCAGTGGTCCGCCCGCCACCGTTTCCGCAGCGTGCGGCCCTGCTGGCCCTTCGTCGCCTGGCCGCTGGTCTCGCCGCGGATCGTGGCGGACGCCGACGACGCCCATTACGAGGTGGTGGTGTACAAGATGTCCTCGCCGGGCGCCTTTCGCGGTTCGGGCTTCCGTGCCCGCAACCCGGGCACGCCCGGCTGGCGCGGCAGCGGCGAGCTGGATCAGAACGACGTGCTCACCATGCAGAACCGCTTCAGCAGCGACGTGGCGCGCAGCGAGCGGCTGCGCCTGGAGCGCGCCCTGGCGGAGAGCCAAGCCTCGCCGGTGCGTTTCGGCCGCGACAGCGCGGCGATCGTTTCGCCCTTCGATGCCCGACTGCGGCGCCTGGCGACGGCGCTGGCCGCGCGCGCTCCCACCGCGCCGCTGGTGCCCCTGGTGCTGAGCGGCTTCGCCAGCGCCGAGGGGGCGCGCGAGCACAACCGGCGGCTGTCGCAGGCGCGTGCGGAGGCGGTGCAGCGCTTCCTGCGCGACGCCGGGGCGCCGCAGCCGCTGATGGTGGTGGCGCGCGGCCCGGTGGGGGTGCCGGGAGATGGGAGCAATCGCCGGGTCGAGATCGCCGCCGATCGTACCTTCGAGCAGGGTTACACCGGCAACCGCTTTCTGCCCGCGGGGCACGAGTTCGGCCATGCCCTGGGCCTGCCGGACGAGTATCGCAACTATGTCAGCGGCAATCTGGCGGACAAGCAGCGGGCCTTCGAGCGGCTGGCGCGCCAGGCGGGGGTGGCGCCGCCCGATCCCTGGGGCCGGCGTACCAGCAGCGTGATGTCGGTTGGCATGGACGTGCTGCCGCGCCATTATCTGACTCTGTGGGAGGCCCTGGGCCGGATGACCGAGCCCGACATCCGCCGCGATCAGTGGCGGATCGAGTGAGGCGCCCTGGCCTCGAGGCGGACGGGACGAATCGGGCGAGGCAGAGCATGCGCCACATCATCACCCTCTCCAGCCGGCAGCGCGAGGAGCTGATCGACATCACCGAGGCGGTGACGGCGGTGGTGCGCGAGAGCGGCGTGCGCGACGGCCTGGTGAATGTCTATGCCCAGGGGGCGACCGCGGGGATCATGATCCAGGAGAACTGGGACCAGAGCGTGCAGACCGACGTGGTGACGCTGCTGCGGCAGCTCATCCCGCGCGGGGTCTGGCTGCACGACGCCCAGGACGGCAACGGCGACGCCCATCTCAAGTCCGGCCTGGTGGGACCTTCGGAGACCATCCCGCTGATCGACGGCCAACTGGGCCTGTCCACCTGGCAGAACATCTTCTTCTGCGAGTTCGACGGGCCGCGGCGCGAGCGGCGGGTGGTGTGCACCGTGCTCGCCGATCCGCTCCCGGCGCTGGATCAGGGATAGGGCCGGGCCTGGTCCGGTACCTGGAGCGCGTCGGGACGGGTGTATTCGAGCACCTCGTAGCCCTTGTCGTCGATCAGGATGGACAGCCCCTTGTCGGGGTAATACCAGCGCCGGGCGTTCTCGCCCTCCTTCAGTTGGGCGGCAGGCCTGCCGAAGCGCGCCAGGAAGAAGCCCGGGTCGAGGCTGCGGGTGCCGGGGATGTAGCTGATCGCCTCCACCACATGATCTTGCAGGGTGTCGAGCAGGCGGTCGGGCAGGGGGTACTTCCAGTCGCCGGTGGGCGAGCCCTTGCGGTCGGTGGCCTGTTTCAGCAGGGCCTGCTTTTCCGCCTCGTCGGCGGCCAGGCGCACAACCACCCGCGCCTTGAGCGGGCCGAAGTGGACCTTGCCGAAATAGGCCTCGAGGTCGATGCGCCCGTCCTGGTGCTGGAACAGGGCGACGCCCTCGGGCGGGCCGAACTTGGCGCTGGCCTCGCGCAGGGTGGAACGGCCGATGTCCAGGTCGAAGACGTGCAGGCTGCCGTCGGGGTTGACCTGCAACTGCCACGGCAGGTCGGTGCGCGGGGCGAGCAGTTCCGGGTCGGGTCCGGGGGCGAACAGCCAGGCCAGCCCCAGCAGCAGGGCCGTCGCGGCGATCAGGGCGAGCGGTGTCTTCATGCGGGGATCTCCCGGTCGCGCACCCCCAGCAGGTAGAGGATGCCGTCCAGCCCCAGGGTGGAGATGCAGTGGCGCGCCTGAGCGCGCACCAGGGGCTTGGCATGGAAGGCGATGCCCAGGCCGGCGATCGACAGCATGGGCAGGTCGTTGGCGCCGTCGCCCACCGCCACCGTCTGGCGCATGTCGAAGCCGTAGCCGGCGGCCATCCTGCGCAGCAGCTCGGCCTTCTTCTCGCCGTTGACGATCTCGCCCTTCACCCGGCCGGTGAGCCGCCCGTCCTCGATGTCCAGCTCGTTGGCGGAGACGCAGTCCAGCCCCCAGCGTTCCTTGAGCCGGTCGGCGAAGTAGCTGAAGCCGCCGGAGAGAATGCCCACCTTGTAGCCCAGCTTCTTGAGGGTGGTGATCAGGCGGTCGGCGCCCTCGGTGATGGGCAGGTGGTCGGCGATCTCGTCCAGCACCTCCACCTTGAGCCCCTTCAGGGTGGCGAGGCGGCGGCGGAAGCTCTCGTCGAAGGGGATCTCGCCGCGCATCGCCGCCTCGGTGATGGCGGCCACCTGTTCGTAGGTGCCGGCGGCGCGCGCCAGCTCGTCGATCACCTCGCACTGGATCAGGGTGGAGTCCATGTCGAACACCACCAGGCGGCGGTGGCGGCGGTAGAGGTCGTCGGCCTGGAAGGCGAGGTCCACCTCGTCGTCGCGGGTCACCGCCAGCAGGTCGCGGCGCAACGCCTCCTCGTCGGCCACCGCGCCGCGCAGCGAGAACTCCACGCAGGCGCGCTTGCGCGGTTCCTCGGCGCGCAGCGAGAAGCGGCCGGAGAGGCGGGTGATGCCGTCGATGTTGAGTCCGTGGCGCGCCGCCACCTCGGCCAGATGGGCGATGTTGGCGGCGCTGAGCTTGCGTCCCAGCAGGGTGGCGATATAGCGCGGCCGGCCCTCCTCGGCCACCCATTGTTCGTATTCGTCTTCGGCGATGTCGCTGAAGGCCAGCTCCAGGCCGTGCCGGTGCGCCACGAACAGCAGTTCTTTCTGCAGCGCCTCCGGCGACTCGCCGTCCGGCACCTCCAGCAGCATGCCCAGGACCAGGCGCTCGTGGATCACCGCCTGGCCGATGTCCAGCACGTGTACCCGGTGGCGCGCGAGCTGGTCGGTGAAGGCGGCGGTCAGGCCGGGATGGTCCGGGCCGCTGATGTTGAGCAGCAGGATGCGACGCATCTCAGTCCTCGTTGCCGTGATACAGCAGGGGCTCCAGGCGCGGCGGCATCTGCAGATGGAAGCCGCGCTCGCGCAGGTTGGCGATCACCTGGGTCACCTCCTCGCGCGCCAGGGGGCGTTGCGGGTCCAGGGTGAGCTGCATCACGAACTGCGGCCTGCCGAAGCGGGTGAGCAGGTCGTCGGGCACCGCGTCGAAGCCCTCCTCCTCGGCCAGGTAGAGATACATCTCGTCCTTGCGCGGGCTTTTGTAGATCCAGCAGTCGAGGGTGTCGGCCATGGGGGCTCCCGGTCTGTGCCGGCGTCGGCGGGGGCGTCATTATAAGCGAATGCTGATACAGCCCGCACCCGGAACCCGCCCCATCGACTATATTTCCTCTGGAAACGACAAATAGAAGAGAAAATGGCGCGGCCTGCCGCGCCCGACCCCGGAGGATTGCCCATGAAACGCATCGTGATGCTGGTACCGGACGTGGAGACGGCCCGGCAGATCACCCGCGAGCTGCTCGCGGAGCGGGTCCCCGAAAAGCACATCCACGTGATCGCCCGCGAGGGCACGCCCATGGAGGACCTGCACG
>CAZVIG010000208.1:0-4683 GCA_964627395.1 uncultured Sedimenticola sp. | reverse complement strand
TGGTGCGCATGGTCAACTCCGGCACCGAGGCCACCATGAGCGCCATCCGCCTGGCCCGCGGCTACACCGGCCGGGACAAGATCGTCAAGTTCGAGGGCTGCTACCACGGCCACGCCGACTCGCTGCTGGTGAAGGCCGGCTCCGGGGCCCTCACCCTGGGCGTGCCCACCTCGCCCGGCGTGCCGGCGGACCTGGCCCGCCACACCCTGACCCTGGACTACAACGACATCGACCAGGTGCGCCGGGTGTTCGACGAGATGGGCGGCGACATCGCCTGCGTCATCGTCGAACCGGTGGCGGGCAACATGAATTGCGTGCCCCCGGTGCCGGGGTTCCTCGAGGGCCTGCGCGAGGTGTGCGACGCCCACGGCGCGGTGCTCATCTTCGACGAGGTGATGACGGGCTTCCGCGTGGCCCTGGGCGGGGCCCAGGCCTACTACAACGTCACCCCCGACCTCACCACCCTGGGCAAGGTCATCGGCGGCGGCATGCCGGTGGGCGCCTTCGGCGGGCGGCGCGAGATCATGGAGCAAATCGCCCCGCTCGGCCCGGTCTACCAGGCCGGCACCCTGTCCGGCAACCCGGTCGCCATGGCCGCCGGCCTCAAGACCCTGGAGCTGGTCTCCCGCCCCGGCTTCTTCGACGAGCTAGGCGCCAAGGTCGAGACCCTGGTCAGCGGCATCCTCGATGCGGCGCGCGAGGCGGGCATCCCGCTCGCCGAGAACCACGTCGGCGGCATGTTCGGCCTGTTCTTCACCGAGGCCGAGAAGGTGACCGACTTCGCCGGCGCCACCGCCTGCGACCAGGAACGCTTCCGCCGCTTCTATCACGGCATGCTGGATGAAGGCATCTACCTGGCCCCCTCCGCCTTCGAGGCCGGCTTCGTCTCCGCCGCGCACAGCGACGCGGACCTGGAGCAGACCGTGGAGGCGGCCCGCAAGGTGTTCGCCGGACTCTCTTGATCGACTATTTCCATGGCCTGCTGGACTGGATCACCGCCCACCCGGAATACGCCGGGCTGGTGATCTTCGGGATGTCCCTGGCCGAGTCCCTGGCCATCGTGGGGATGCTCATCCCCGGCGTGGTGATCCTGTTCGGCGCCGGCACCCTGATCGGCGCCGGGGTGCTGGACTTCTGGAGCAGTTGCGCCTGGGCGGTGGCCGGCGCCATCCTGGGCGACGGCCTGAGCTACCTGCTGGGCCGCCACTTCGACTACCTCACCGAACGCTGGCGCTGGTTCCGCCTGCACCCGGACCATCTGCGCAAAGGACATGAATTCTTCGAGAAATGGGGCGATGTCAGCGTCGCCCTGGGCCGCTTCTTCGGCCCCATCCGCGCCATCGTGCCGCTGGTGGCCGGCCTGATGGACATGCCGCCGAAACGCTTCTATGTCGCCAACGTGCTCTCCGCCCTCGCCTGGGCGCCCGCCTATCTGCTGCCCGGCATGCTGGTGGGACAGGCGGCGGAGAACGGCGACTGGACCCAGGTGCTGGTGCTCGGCGCGGCCCTGGGCGCGGTCCTGCTGGTGCTCTTCCTGGTGAGGAAGCGGCTGTGAGCACCCGCCTGGACTACCTGCGCCACGGCTTGCCAGAGGGCGGCAGCCGCTATCGCGGTCATGGGGTGGACGATCCGCTGAGCGAGACCGGCTGGGCCCAGATGCGCGCCACCGTGACCGCGCTCGGGGACGATTGGGACCGGGTGATCAGCTCGCCGCTGCGGCGCTGCACCGACTTCGCGCGCTGGCTGGCCCGGGAACGCGGCCTGCCCCTGGAGATCGAGCCGGAGCTGCGGGAGGTGGGCTTCGGCGCCTGGGAGGGCCGGACCCGCCAGGAACTGCTCCAGACCGCTCCCGAGGAATACCACGCCTTCTATGCCGACCCGGTGCGCAACCGCCCCGCCGGCGCCGAGCCCCTGGAGGCCTTCGGGCAGCGGGTCGCCGCGGCCTTCGAGCGCCTGGCCGGACGCCACGCCGGGGAACGGCTGCTGGTGGTGGCCCACGCCGGGGTGATCCGCGCCACCCTCGGTCATGTGCTGCAGGCCCCGCCGGCGAACTGGTATCGTGCGGCGGTGGACAACGGCGCCCTCAGCCGCTTCGAGCACGACGGCAACGGCCGCCGCCTGCTCCTGCACAACTGGCGCCCGCCATCCGGCGAGGAGGAGACATGCCCGTGACATTCGAAGACCTGGGCCAGGGCACCACCCTGATCGATTGCCTGCTCTACCGGCCCGGCCTGGCCGCCTGCTACCTGGTGCGCGACCGCGACGAGCTGGCCCTGATCGACTGCGGCACCCGCCACAGCATCTCCCAGATACTGGAGGCGATCGCCGCCGCCGGCGCCACCCCGGAACAGGTGCGCTGGATCATCCCCACCCATGTGCATCTGGATCACGCCGGCGGCGCCGGCCTGCTGATGCAGCACTGCCCCAACGCCACCCTGGTGGCCCACCCACGCGGCCTGCCGCACCTGATCGATCCCTCCAAGCTGCAGGCCGGCGCCACCGCGGTGTATGGCGAGGCCGCCTTCGCGCGCGACTTCGGCGACCTGGAACCGATCCCGGAGGCCCGCGGCATCGCCGCCGAGGACGGCCAGGCCTTCGCGCTGGGCGGGCGCGAGCTGCGCTTCTACCACACCCCGGGACATGCCAATCACCACGGCTGCATCCTCGACAGCGCCAGCGGCTGGCTGTTCACCGGCGACACCTTCGGCCTGGGCTACCGCGAGCTGGCCACCCCCTCGCCCTGGATCGTCGCCACCACCACCCCGGTGGCCTTCGACCCGGAGGCCTGGCAGGCCAGCCTGGACCGCCTGCTGGCCCTGAATCCCCAGGCGGTCTGCCTGACCCACTTCGGCCGCTACGACGACCCCGCTGCCCTGGCGCCCATGCTGCGCGAGAGCATCGAGGCCCATGCGCGCATCGCCCTGGACGAAGAGCACAACCCGCCCGAAGGCCGCGAGGAACGCCTGCGCGTCGCGGTGGAAAAGCTGCTGGTGGAGGGCGCCGTCGCCCACACCGGCCTGCCGCGCGAGCGGGTGCACGAGCTGCTCGCCGGCGACATCGATCTCAATGCCCAGGGCCTGGCGGTCTGGCTGGCGCGGCGCGCCAAACGCCGTGCCGCATCGCAGCCGAACACCTGAAGCGTGCGAATCGCGTTTGGCGTTTTCTATCGCGTCTATTGAAAGGCTTGCATGGATGTATTGCACGGCCCGGCCTTATAATGCCTCGCAATCGAGGAATTGAAACCATGTATCGAACAGACGACCTGCGCATCAAGGCGATCAACGAGGTGATTCCCCCCTCCGAGGTGCACGCGCTCTATCCCATCAGCGAGGCCGCCTCGCGCACCGTGGCCGAATCGCGCGCCGCCATCCATCGTATCCTGCACGGGGAGGACGACCGCCTGCTGGTGGTGATCGGCCCCTGCTCGGTGCACGATCCCGCCGCGGCGCTGGAATATGCCGAGCGCCTGAAGGGGGTGCGCGACCGCCTCGCGGCCGACCTGGAGATCGTGATGCGGGTCTATTTCGAGAAGCCGCGCACCACCGTGGGCTGGAAGGGGCTGATCAACGACCCCCACCTGGACGAGAGCTTCGACATCAACGAGGGACTGCGGCGCGGGCGCAAGCTGCTGCTGGACATCAACGACATGGGGCTGCCCGCCGGCACCGAGTTCCTCGACCTGATCAGCCCGCAGTACATCGCCGACCTGATCGCCTGGGGCGCCATCGGCGCGCGCACCACCGAGAGCCAGGGCCACCGCGAACTGGCCTCCGGCCTCTCCTGCCCGGTGGGCTTCAAGAACAGCACCGACGGCAGCGTGCGCATCGCCATCGACGCCATCCGCGCCGCGGTGCGTCCGCACGTCTTCCTGTCGCTGACCAAAGAGGGGCACTCCGCCATCTTCCGCACCACCGGCAACGAGGACACCCACATCATCCTGCGCGGCGGCAAACGCCCCAACTACGACCAGGAATCGGTCGCCGAGGCGGCCGAGGAGATGCGCCGCGCCGGCCTGCGCCCCAACCTGATGATCGATTTCAGCCACGCCAACAGCCGCAAGCAGCACGAGCGCCAGATAGAGGTGGCGCGCGACGTGGCCGACCAGATCCGCCGCGGCAGCGAGGTGATCATGGGCGCCATGATCGAAAGCCACCTGGTGGCCGGGCGCCAGGACCTGGTGCCGGGCAAGCCCCTGGTCTACGGCCAGAGCATCACCGACGCCTGCATCGCCTGGGAAGACAGCGAGCCGGTGCTCGAGGAACTGGCCGAGGCGGTGCGCGAACGCCGCGCCGCCCGCTCCGCTGCCTGAGCGCCGGCCGATTTGCCGCACTCAAGGGGCTGCAGGACGGGTTGAGGAACGACACCCATCGCCAGGCCTGGGGAAACCGTAAAGTGAACAGGCAACAGATCCTCGACCTGCTGAGCAGACACAAGCCGGAACTGGCCAGGCGCTTCGGCGTTCGCGAGCTGGCGTTGTTCGGGTCGAGCGCGCGGGATACGGCGGGTGAGGACAGCGACATCGACATCCTCGTCGCTTTCGACGGCCCGGCCACGTCCCACCGCTACTTCGGTGTGCAGTTCTACCTGGAGGATCTGCTCGGGCGCCCGGTGGATCTGGTGTCGGACAAGGCGCTGCGTCCGGAGCTCCGCCCCTATGTGGAGCAGGAGGCCATCCATGTCTGA
>CAZVIG010000207.1:0-4686 GCA_964627395.1 uncultured Sedimenticola sp. | reverse complement strand
AGGTCTCGATGACCCCGCAGGCGGAGGCGTTGATGACGGCGGTCACCCCGCCGGACTGGGCATAAAAGGCGTTCTTGGCACTCATGTCCTGGTCTCCTGGTTCGATGTTCGGGCTATTTGTCGAGATCGCCGCGCTCGCGCGCCACGTGGTCGGCCTGGGCCTGCAGCAGCGACACCGCGCACTCGGTCAGATCGTCGTATTCGTGCACCCCGGTGCCATACTGCTGGTAGCCGCGGTAGAAGAACTGGCAGCGGTAGCGGCGCTCGCCCGTCTTGAAGATCACGAAGTGGCAGCCCTCCCGGTCCTCCCAGAAGAAGACCGGACAGGTGCTCAGCTCGCGGTCGGCGGGGCTGAGGCGGATCTCGGCGTCGGCGAACTGCAGCTCCGGCGGGTCGTCGCCATAGCGTTCGCGCAGCGTGGTCTCGACGATCCAGCGCTCGGTATCGGTGATGTCGGGAATCTCGTTCATCTGGGTTTCTCGATCCGGTGCAATCCTGGCCCCAGCATACCGCGCCCCCGCGGCGGGCCGGGGCGGTACTGTGCAGAAATTGACCATTTCACCGAAAACTGCCGAAAAACCGGCAAATCTGCGCCAAACGAGGCCAAAAAACCGGCCTTTCGTTGACAACGCGAAAAATGTGCGATTAGCTTAGACAAGGAGGAGGGGGCCAGCCAATGCAAAACACGCATGCCCCCATAGGAAATTCCTAATTTCCTGATTGGCCGTGCCCGGCGCCGCCGGGCGTTCGTCGGTCCGACCGGAGGGGTCGGAAGACACCATAACAACAGAGGCTGCTACCAGGAGCCACCATGCGGATAGTTCTACTTGGCCCGCCGGGGTCCGGCAAGGGCGAGTTGGCGGAAAGGATCGCCGCCGCCTACGATCTTCCCATCATCACCCAGGCCAGCATCGTGGATGCGGTGGCCGCCGAACCCGGCGAGCTGGGACGGCTGGCGGCCGAGGCGCGGGACGCCTCGCGCGTCTCCGACGAACTGCTGATGGCGTTGCTGCGCATCCAGCTTCCCAAGCTGGACCTGGAGAAGGGCTATCTGCTGGTGGACATGCCGCGCGACTCCGGCCAGGCGGACGTCCTGGATGCCATGCTCAACGACCTCGGCAAGCCCATCGACCTGGTGATCAAGCTCGACGTGGACATGGACGAGCTGATGGAGCGCCTGGTGGGGCGGGTGCAGTGCGACAGCTGCGGCGCCGAGTACAACCTGTACGTCAACCCGCCGCTGGTGGAGGGGGTGTGCGACGAATGCGGGGCCCGGGTGCGCCGTCGTCCGCCCGACTACGAGGAGACCATCAGCAACCGCCTGCGGGTGTACGAGGGCCAGATGGGGCCGCTGCTGCAGTACTACGGCCAGGCGGGCAAGCTGCACCGCTTCGACGCCACCGGCGACATCGAACCCCTCTGGGAGCAGGTCAAGGCCCTGATCGACGCCACCCCGAGTGCCGGGCCGGCCGCCGAGGCGCCCGCCGCCACGGCCGCGACCGGAAAGCCTGCGCCGAAGCAGGCCGCACCGGCGGAAAAGGCCCCGGCGAAGCAGGCGGCTGCGAAGAAGCCTGCCAAGAAGGCGGCGGGCAAGAAGACCGCGGCCAAGCCGGCGAAGAAGGCCGCCAAGAAAGCGGCGAAAAAGGCCGCGAAGAAGGTCGCCAAGAAGAAGGCGGCGGCCAAGAAGGTCGCGAAAAAGGTGGCGAAAAAGATCGCCAAGAAGAAGGCGGTCGCCAAGAAGCAGGCCGCGAAAAAGGTGGCCAAGAAGGCCGCCAAAAAGGCCGCCAAAAAGGTCGTCAAGAAGGCGGCCAAGAAAAAGGCGGTGACCGCCAAGAAGGTGGCCAAGAAGGCAGCGAAGAAGGTCGCCAAGAAAAAGGCGGCGGCCAAGAATGTCGCGAAGAAGGCGGCGAAAAAGGTCACCAAAAAGGTCACCAGGAAGGTCGTGAAGAAGGCCGCCAAGAAGGCGACCCCGGCGAAGAAGACGGCGAAGAAGGCCGTGCCCCGCAAGAAGACCGCCAAGAAGACGGGCGCGAAACGCCGCGGCTGACCCGGACGCTTCCCCCGGCGCGGGCATGCCTGCCCGGGTAGAATGGCGCTCCTCATCCGTTTCGGCCCGCCATGACCGCCTCCCCCGACAGCATCGACCAGACCCTGCGCCGCGTCTTCGGCTACGAGTCCTTCCGGCCCCTGCAGCGCGAGATCATCGAGGCGCTGCTGGCGGGCGAGGACGCCTTCGTGCTGATGCCCACCGGCGGCGGCAAGTCGCTCTGCTACCAGGTGCCCGCTCTGCACCGTCCCGGCACGGCGGTGGTGGTCTCGCCCCTGCTGGCGCTGATGAAGGACCAGGTCGACGCCCTGGAGGCCAACGGGGTGGCCGCGGCCTGCTACAACTCCAGCCTCGACGGGGAGACGGCGCGCCGCACCCTGGCGCGCCTGCATGCCGGCGAGCTGGACCTGCTCTACGTGAGCCCGGAGCGGCTGCTGGGGGGCGACTTCCTGGACCGCCTGGCGGAACTGCCGCTGGCCCTGTTCGCCATCGACGAGGCGCACTGCGTGTCCCAGTGGGGGCACGACTTCCGTCCCGAATACGCGCAGCTCGGGACGCTGCGGGAGCGCTTCCCGGCCGTGCCCCTGGTGGCGCTCACCGCCACCGCCGACGAGCAGACCCGGGCGGATATCCGGCGGGTCCTGGGGCTGGAACGGGCGCGCGCCTGGTTCGGCGGCTTCGACCGCCCCAACATCCGCTACAGCGTGCTGGACAAGCACCGCCCCCTGGAGCAGTTGCGCGACTTTCTCGGCCGCCATGCCGGCGAGGCGGGCATCGTCTATGCCCTGAGCCGGCGCAAGGTGGAGGAGATCACCGAGCGGCTGCGCGAGCAGGGCGTTCAGGCGGCCGCCTACCATGCCGGCCTGCCGCGCGAGACGCGCCGCGAGGTGCAGGAGCGCTTCCTGCGCGACGACCTGCAGGTGGTGGTGGCCACCGTGGCCTTCGGCATGGGCATCGACAAGCCCAATGTGCGCTTCGTGGTGCACTACGACCTGCCGCGCAACATCGAGGGCTATTACCAGGAGACCGGCCGCGCCGGACGCGACGGCCTGCCCGCCGAGGCGCTGCTGCTGTACGGCGCCCAGGACGTGGTCACCGCGCGCCGCCTGATCGAGAACGGCGACAATCCCGAGCGGCAGCGCATCGAGCTGCACAAGCTCAACGCCATGATCGCGCTCGCCGAGAGCCTCACCTGCCGCCGCCGGGTGTTGCTCAACTACTTCGCCGACTACCGCGACGAGGACTGCGGCAACTGCGACCTGTGCGACGATCCACCGGAGCGCTTCGACGCCACCGTGGAGGCGCAGAAGGCGCTCTCCTGCGTGTATCGGGTGGGGCAGCGCTTCGGCATCCGCCATGTGGTGGACGTGCTGCGCGGCGCCGACACCGAGCGCATCCGCCTGCTGGGCCACGACCGGCTCTCCACCTACGGCATCGGCCGCGAGCGCAGCGAGTTCGAATGGGGCAGCATCCTGCGCCAGCTCATCCACCTCGGCTATCTGCGCCAGGACATCGCCAACTATTCGGTGTTGCAGCTCACCGAGCGCGCCCGACCCCTGCTGCGCGGCGAGATCCGCCTGGAGCTGGCGCGCCCCCGGGTGCGCGAGCGCTGGCGCCGCCGGCCCGCGCGCGGCAGTGTGGAGCTGGACGCCCCCGAGCAGGCACTGTTCGAGCGCCTGCGCGCGCTGCGCAAGCGCCTGGCCGACGCCCAGGGGGTGCCGCCCTATGTGGTGTTCGGCGATGCCAGCCTGATGCAGATGGCGCGCCAGCGGCCCGCCGACCGCGCGGCGCTGCTAGCGATCCACGGCGTGGGCACCCACAAGCTGGAGAAATACGGCGACGACTTCCTGGCCGAGATCGCCGGCTACAGCGAGGAGCGGGCGAGTCAGTCGTCCGGCTCGTAGAGGGCTTCGAAGCGCGCGGCGGGCATGCAGTAGCCGTCCTCGCCCTGGGGATCGTTGAACACCAGGTAGTCGCCGGCCTGGTAGTGGGATTCGCCCTCCCGGGTGCGGATGCTGCCCGCCTCGCGCGCCACCTCGGCCCAGACCGGGCTGGTCTTGACGTACTGCCCGGGGGCCACCTGGCGGTAGCTGCGGGCGAAGCTCTCTGCATCCACCGTATAGGTGTCGCCGTCGTTGTTCACCAGCCAGTCGCCGGGCTTGGCCCGTTGCTCGGCGCCCCACTTGCGATAGCGCAGCCCCTCGGTGTCCAGATCCAGGCGCACCGCGATCACCGGGCGGTCGGGACGGCGGCGGTAGCGGCGACGGCCGGTCATGCTATCCACCTACGGTTGGGTTTCCCTTCCCCGGCCCTTTTCGCAAGTGGCACTACTGCCCGGGGACACTCTGTCCTTCCCCCCGCTTGCGGCATAGCTGTCCGGAGAAAACCTATCCGACAATCGCGAAGCCCAAGTTCTGCAAGGGATAGATGGGGTTTCGAAGCGGGGCCGACTCGAATCGCACCTCGGAGTCGGCTACGGAGTGCCGCGTCCCGTCGGCGCAGCCGAGCATCGCAGGACCGGAAGCGAAAAGCGCGAGGACTGTCTGAGCGACCGAAGGGAGCGAGTTCTTGCGCGCCGCTTCCAGGCCGAGAAGCGCAGGGCACCCGGAGCGTCAGCGGAGGGCAAGTCGTCGGGGGCC
>CAZVIG010000206.1:0-4693 GCA_964627395.1 uncultured Sedimenticola sp. | reverse complement strand
GAGATGCGCGGCAAGTGAACATGACCTCCAACCGTCCCTACCTGATCCGCGCCCTCTACGAGTGGCTGGTGGACAACCGTCAGACGCCCTATTTCCTGGTGGATGCGAGCCGCGACGACGTGGTGGTGCCGCGCGAGTACGTGGAGGACGGGCGCATCGTGCTCAACCTGGGCCCCGGGGCGGTGCGCGATCTGGACCTGGGCAACGACCTGATCCGCTTCAACGCCCGCTTCTCCGGCAAGGCGATGGAGGTGATGGTGCCGCCCAGCGCGGTGCTGGGGGTCTATTCGCGGGAGAACGGTCAGGGTATGCTGTTCCCCGACGAGGAGTTCGCCGAGGGGCCCGACGACGAGCCGCCGGAGCCGCCGCGCGGCGGGGGGCGTCCCTCGCTGAAGGTGGTCAAGTAGCCCGACCGTTTTTCCGCTCCTAAAGGCCGCCGCCTCAGTTCTTGGGGCGCCGGAAGGGCACCACCTTGCCCCCGGAATCCGCCGGCGGCTCCGGCGGCACCACGGCGGGCTCCGGTTCGTCGAGCTGCACGGTCTCCAGCCCGGTGCCGAGCAGGATCAGCCAGCCGGTGTGACGGCCGCTGCCCTCGCGGCTGTAGTCGAAGCTGAACATGCGCCGGATGCGCAAACCCTCCGGGGTGCGGCGCAGCCCCACCCGGCGCAGCACCACGGTCCCGTCCAGGAACTGCAGCCCGCGCCGTTCGCACAGCGCCACCGCGAGCTGGGTGGCCAGCTCGCGCGCGCGGGCGCCGTCCAGCCACAGCCAGGCCAGCAGGCCGATCAGGGTGATGAGGAAAAGCGCAGTGCCCATCGGTCCATTGTATCCCTGCCAGGGGGGATCAGCTCAGATGGTCCAGGCGCAGCCGCTCGCGGGCGTCGAACAGGCGCCGCGACATGATCAGCACCGCGCTCGCCGAGCCCAGGGCGGTGCCTGCGGCGATCAGGAACAGGATCATCATCTGGTAACGCGCCGCCTGCATGGGGTCGCCGCCGGCCAGGATCTGGCCGGTCATCATCCCCGGCAGGCTCACCACCCCCGCGGTGGTCATGCTGTTGACGATGGGGATCAGGCCGGCGCGCAGCGCCGCACGCCGGATGTCGCCGATCGCCTCGCGTGCGCTGTCGCCGAGCATCAGGCGGGCCTCCACCTCGCCCCGGCGGTTCCAGGTCTCGCGCCCCAGGCCGTCCATGGCCACCGCGATGCCGGTCATGGTGTTGCCCAGCAGCATCCCCAGCAGGGGGATCAGGTACTGGGGGTGATACCAGGGCCGGGGTTGCAGGATCACCCCCACCGTGAGCAGGGCGATGGTGACCGAGGAGAGCAGCATCGACAGGGTGCCGGTGCCATAGCCCCACCAGCCGCGCAGGCGCCGCGTCTGGCGCGACCAGACCTCGTAGCCCGCGACCGCCAGCATGAAGGTGGCGACCAGGGCGATCAGCCAGGGCGAGAGGGTGGCGAAGAGCTGGGCCAGCACCAGGCCGAGCAGCGAGAGCTGTACCGCGGCGCGCAGCGCGGCCACCAGCAGGCGCCGCTCCACCCCCATCTGCAACCGCCAGGAGAGCAGGCCGGCGAGCGCCAGGAGCAGGGCGGAGAGCCCCAGCTCGAAGGGTCCCAGCGGGATCACGCCGCCGTTCATTGCACGACCCCCGCGCGGATCTCGCGTTGATCGTCCGCCATGCGGGCGCGCTGCGCGGGGTCGTGGCTGACCCACAGCAACGGCGCCCGGTGGCGTCGCCGATAGTCGTCGAGCAGGGCCTCCACGCGGCGGCCGTTGTCCGCATCCAGGTTGGCGGTGGGCTCGTCCAGCAGCAGGGCGCGCGGCGACCGCGCCAGGGCGCGCAGGATCGCCAGGCGTTGGCGTTCGCCGGTGGACAGCCCGCGCACCTCCCGGTCCAGCACCTCCGGCCCGAAACCCAGGGCCGCCAGCCCCGCCTCCGGCCAGTGCGGTGCATGCGGCCGCACCCGTTCCGCCCACCAGTGGGACTCCGCCGGCACATAGATCACCCGGCGTCGCCACGCGGGGCCGCTGAAGGCGCTGCGCGGGCGCTCGTCCAGATAGACCTCGCCGTCGTTGGGGTCGAGGTCGGCGATGGCGCGCAGCAGCAGGGTCTTGCCGCTGCCGGAGGGACCGTACAGGCACAGGATGCGGCCCGGCGGAACGGCCAGCTCGGCCGGCGCCAGCCCGGGGCGCCGCAGCCCCTCCACCCGCAGGCCGGCCATCAGCGGCGCTCGAACATCAGGTCCCAGACGCCGTGGCCGAGGCGCAGGCCGCGCTGCTCGAAGCGGGTCAGGGGTCGATCCTCGGGCCGCGGCACGAAGCCGCCGCCGGGCGCGACGTTACGGAAATGGGGCGAGGCCTCCAGCACCGTCAGCATGTGCCGGGCATAGTCCTCCCAGTCGGTGGCGGCATGGAAGAAACCGCCGCTGTGCAGACGGGAGGCGAGCAGCTCTACGAAAGGCGGCTGCACGATGCGGCGTTTGTGGTGGCGCTTCTTGTGCCAGGGGTCGGGAAAGAACAGGTACACCCCCGCCAGGCCAGCGGGCGGGATCATCCGCTGCAGCACCTCCACCGCGTCGTGGCGCAGCAGGCGCACGTTGTCGCTGCCCTGTTCCTCGAGGCGGCGCAGCAGGTGGCCGACCCCGGGGGCATGCACCTCGATGCCCAGGTAGTTGCGCTCGGGATGACGCGCGGCCATCGCGGCCAGGGCGTCGCCGTTGCCGAAGCCGATCTCCAGGTACACCGGGGCGGGGTTGGCGAACAGTGCCGCCAGATCCAGGGGCTCGGGGCGGAAGTCGACGCCGAAGCGCGGCCAGAGGCGCTCGAAGGCCCGCGCCTGGCCCGGGGTCAGGCGGCCCTGGCGCAGCACGAAGCTGCGGATGGGGCGATGGGGGCGGGGATTCTGTGGCATGGCGCAGCGGATTCGGTTGTCGGTGACCCGGGCGGTCCGGCCGCTGGGGCCGTCACTTCAGGGCATCGATGGTTTTGACGGGGTATCTCGGGATCATCTTGTCGGCGGTGACCAGTTCCAGTCCTTCGGCCTGTGCCTGCGCGATCAGCATGCGGTCGAAGGGATCGCGATGCAGCGGTGGCAGCTCGCCGGCGCGTTCGCCATGAAAGAAGCTGATGGGCAACTTTTCGAACCCCTCTTCATCGACGATGCCATCCAGGTCGTCGGGGGCGACCAGCGGGCCCATCGCCTTCTTGATGGCGATCTCCCATCCTGTGGCGGCACTGACGAAGACCTGGTTTTCCGCCTTGGCGATCAGCGTCCGCGCCTGCCGCCCCGGTTGCGGCGCGTCAGCGAGCCACCAGAGAAACACATGGGTGTCGATGAGCAGACGTCTCACCCGCCCTTCTCGAAGGCGTCGATGACCTCCTCCGGCGTTTCATCGAAATCCGGGGCCATCTCGATCTGTCCGGCGAAGCGACCGGGCCTGCGTGGCCTTCGGTTGTCCCGGTGCGGCAGGAGGTCGAGATAGGGCCTGCCTTCGCGCGCAATCACCACGCGCTCGCCCTTCCACGCCAGTTCGCCAAGCTCGGAAAGCCTGGATTGCGCCTCCTGCATGTTGACCTGTTTCGCCATGGAGTAGGTTTCCGTAGGGGCCGGGGCGTCGGGTCGCTCCGGACTCTCCAGCAATTCTCGAACCGGCGCCGGGGGGTGTCAATGCATGCCGCGCCTCAGTCGAAGAACAGCCCCTCCATCGGCGAGGAGGCGGAGGCATAGCGCCGCGGCGCCATGCGGCCGGCGCGGTAGGCCTCGCGCCCTGCCTGGATGGCCTTCTTCATGGCGGAGGCCATCAGCACCGGATCCCGGGCGGCGGCGATGGCGGTGTTCATCAGCACCCCGTCGCAGCCCAGCTCCATGGCGATGGCGGCGTCCGAGGCGGTGCCTACCCCGGCGTCCACCAGCACCGGCACCTGGGCGTTCTCGACGATGGTGGCGATGTTGAGGCGGTTGCGGATCCCCAGGCCGGAGCCGATGGGGGCCGCCAGCGGCATCACCGCCACGCAGCCCATCTGCTCGAATTCGCGCGCCATGATGGGGTCGTCGTTGGTGTAGACCATCACCTTGAAGCCGTCGGCGATCAGTTCCTCGGCGGCCTTCAGGGTGGCGACCACGTCCGGGAACAGGGTCTTCTCGTCGCCCAGCACCTCCAGCTTGACCAGGTCGTGGCCGTCCAGCAGCTCGCGCGCCAGGCGGCAGGTGCGCACCGCGGTTTTGGCGTCGTAGCAGCCGGCGGTGTTGGGCAGATAGGTATAGCGGTCGGGGGGCAGCACCTCCAGGATGTTGGGCTCGTCGGCGTTCTGGCCGATGTTGGTGCGGCGCACCGCGATGGTCACGATCTCGGCCCCCGAGGCCTCGATGGCGGCGCGGGTCTCGTCCATGTCCTTGTACTTGCCGGTGCCCACCAGGAGGCGGGAATGGAAGGTTCTCCCGGCGATGACCAGGGGATCGTCTTGTGTCGGGTTCATGCCAATGCCTGTGTCAGCCGCCGCCGATGGCCTGCACGATCTCGACCCGGTCGCCCTCGCGCAGGGCGTGGGCGGGGTGCTCGCTGCGGGGCACCAGCTCGTCGTTGACCTCGACGGCGATGCGTCGGTCGCCCAGTCCGAGCCGTTCCACCAGCGCGGCCAGGGTCAGGTCGGGGGGGAGTTCCCGGGGTTCGCCATTGAGGAGGATCTGCA
>CAZVIG010000205.1:0-4719 GCA_964627395.1 uncultured Sedimenticola sp. | reverse complement strand
AGAGAACCGGCGTTTTCGTGTAATGGCGGAGAGGGAGGGATTCGAACCCTCGATAGGCTATTAACCTATACACACTTTCCAGGCGTGCTCCTTCAACCACTCGGACACCTCTCCGGGAACCTGGATATTCAACTGTTCGTTGGCGCTTGTACCAGCGCGACGATGGTCGCGCGAGGGCCGGAACTTTAGACGAAGCGGCCCGTTTTGGCAACATGCCGGGCGGTGCTGCGACCAGGGCAGGTCGCCTCGTCGCTGCCAGGGCGACGGGCGACCGCCGGAGGCTCAGATGTGGTGGCTGACCTGCACCCGGGGCACGTGTTCCATCAGGCGCCGGAAGTCGTCACCGGTCATGTGGATGAGGTGCTTATGGTCGCCGGCCTCGAAGTAGACGTCCTCCTGGTGGCTCAGGGAGGCGTCCAGCACGGTATCCACCCCATAGGCCTCGCCCACCGGCGGGATGGCGCCCTTCTCGCAGTCGCGGAAGGTGAGTTCCAGCTCCTCGCCGTCCACCAGTTCCAGGCTGCGGGCCATGACCTGGTTGAGTCGGTCCAGATCCAGCCGGTGGTTGGCGGGGATGACCGCCAGCAGGTAGTTGATGTCGTCTCCCAACAGCACTGGCCGGGCCAGTTGTTCGGGAGGGATGTGAGCGGCCTGGGCGGCCTGCTTGAGATTGTCGGTCTGGGGGTGTTCGATGATCCTGTACGCCACACCGTGGCTGTCCAGATACGCCTGGATGGTCGCTGCGACGGCCATCGCCTGCTCCTCCTTTGGTCTTGCACGGCCACAGCCTTCGGCTGCGGCATGGCTCTAGGGCGCCTCGAAAGATTCGGGTGCCCGGGCGGGACCAGGACGTCCCGCCATCGTCGATCACGCGAATGATCGGCGATGAAGCGAACCGGAAACCGCATCATCGGTTCGCGGGGAGAAAAATCGCCCGGATGGCGATTTTTCGCGTTTCCCTTGAAGTATAGTTCGCCTGTGACAACCGCAAGGCCGCACCCATGAGCAAGACCCGCAAGAAATCCCGCCGCCGCGACATGGCCTCGCGCGCCGACCGGCATCGCCTGTACGAGCTGTCGGTGCAGTGCGCCGAGGCGGAACTGGACTTCGTCTCCGACACCTTCAAGGCCCTGCGTGGGCGACGCCCGCGCAGCCTGCGCGAAGACTTCTGCGGCACCGCCAACGTGTGTGCCGAGTGGGTCCGCCGCGGACCGCGCAACACCGCGGTAGGGGTGGATCTGGACGGCGAGGTGCTGGAGTGGGCGCGCCGCAACCGACTGGCGCCACTCACCGACAAGCAGCGCGCGCGGGTGGCGCTGATTCAGGACGACGTGCTGCGGGCACGGACCCAGCCGGTGGAGGCCCTGCTGGCGATGAACTTCAGCTACTGGCTGTTCAAGGAACGTGCCGAGCTGCTGCGCTATTTCCGCACCGCGCGCGACAACCTGGTTGAGGACGGCATCTTCTTTCTCGACGCCTACGGGGGTTACGACAGCTTCCGCGAGATCGACGAGGAGCGCGAGATCGACGACGGGGAGGAGGGCTTCACCTACATCTGGGACCAGGACCGCTTCAACCCGGTGAACAATCACCTGATCTGCCACATCCACTTCGCCTTTCCCGACGGTTCGGTGATGGAGCGCGCCTTCAGCTACGACTGGCGGCTCTATACCCTGCCGGAGATCCGCGACCTGCTGCACGAGGCGGGCTTCTCGCGCACCACCGTGTACTGGCAGGGCTGGGACGAGGACGGCGAGCCCAGCGGCGACTTCTACCCCACCGAGGAGGCGGACGCCGACGCCGGCTGGATCTGCTACATCGTGGCGGAGAGGTAACCGCCGGGCCGCGACTGGGCCGTCACTTTCCGAACAGCCCCTTCAGGCCCTCGCCCAGCGAGCCCTTGAGCTTGTCGCCGAGGGCGCCCTGGACCTTCTTCTGGACCGCCTCCTCGACCTTCTTCTTCACCTGCTGCTTGGCCTTCTCGGTGAGGATGGCGCCGATGTCCAGCGAGTAGCCGGGCTTGTCCAGCGGACCCTGGATCTTCACCGGAATGGGCACGCCCTTGAGCTGGTCGGCCGCCTTGCCGCCCTGCCCCTCCAGCGACGCCACCAGCTTGGCGGTGACCGTGTAGTCGATGCGGTTGGCCGGCAGGTCCACCCGGCCCTTGCCGGTGACCCGCAGCAGCGGCGACTTGGCCGACAGGTCGGAGTTGCTGATTACGCCGTTGCGCGCGGTGAAGGTACCCTTCATCTCGGTGAACTCGGTGCGGTCCTCGGTGTTGCCGGTCTGGCTGGCCTTCTTGCTGCCGCCGAGGGCGTTGCGGATCATCTTGATGATGTCCACGCCCTTGTAGGCGCCGTCGGTGAAGCGGAAGCCGCCCTTGCCGGAGAGGCTGCGCCGCACCTGGGCCTCGCTCAGGCCCACCACCCGCAGGTCGAGGTCCAGCTTGCCGGTGCCCTCCAGGCGGTCCTGGCCGGCCACGTCCTTGAGCAGCGGCCCGATCTGCACCCCGGACAGATGCTTGACCAGATGGACCCGCGGCGTCTTCTTACGCGCGTCCAGGGTCAGGGCGCCGTCCACCCGGCCCTTGTAGAGCCCGGCCTCGATGGGCGCCACCTCGAGCAGGCCACCCTTGCTGGTGATCCGCACCGTCACGTCCTGCAGGTGCGCCTTGCTCACGGTGAGCCGGCCGATCTTGAGGTCCGCCTGCAGATCCAGCGGACGCAGGGCGGCGAAGGGATCGCCGCCGGCGCTGGCCTTGCCGCCCTTGGCTTCACCCTTGGACTCGTTCTCCTCGCCGGCCGGCGGCAGATAGCGGTCCAGGTCGATGGCATCCAGATCGAGACGCGCCCGGATCACCGGCCCGCGGGTGTCCAGCAGGCGCACATAGCCCTTGGCATGGCTGTCGTCCAGGGTGATGACGAAGGGCTCCAGGCGGGTCGCCTTGCCCTCCTGCGCCAGATCCACCTTGGCGCTGACGCGGGTCAGGGCCTTGGGATCGGTGGTGCGGATCTCGCTGCCGAACAGGGCGGCGAGCCGCTTCAGGTTGGTCTGCGCCAGCTCGATGTGGCCCTTCAGGCGCGGCTGTTTCTGCAGATCGGCGATCGACAGACGGCCGTCGATGGCGATCTGCGGCCCGGTCACCTTCAGCCCCTGCACCTCCAGGGTGTCCGCCGCCAGGTCGCCCTGCACGTTCGCGTTCACCTTCACCTGCATGCCCTCGGCGGGCAGCCCCTCGCCCTTGCCGTCGATGCGCAGCGAGAGGCCGTCGAGGCGGAACTGCTGGAGGTCCTCGCTGACCTGGGCACGGGTATCCAGGTCGAGCACCACGTCCAGGCGCGGCTTGTCGCCATGCAGGGTGAAGCCGGCGCTCACCGGCACCGTGGCGCCGGGCGCCAGGGCGCCCGTCTCCAGGCGCACCTTGTCCAGCACATAGTGGACGCCGGCCTGGGCGTCGCGCCAGCTCACGCGGGCGTCGCGCAGCTCGATACCCTGGATCGCCAGCGAGGCGATGCCGGGCCCCTCGCCGGCGGCCTCGGTCTCGCTGGCTGCGGGCTTCTCCTCGGCCTTGCCCGCCAGATCGTCCCAGTTGCTCACACCCTTCTTGTTACGCGCCAGGTTCACCTCGGCGCCTTCCAGCACCAGGGTGTCCACCTCCACCTTGCGGCTGAGCAGCGGCATCAGCTTGACCCGCACCCCCAGGTGATCGACGCGCAGGAAGGGCTGGTCGCCGAAGCCGGGGGCGTTGCCCAGCACCACGCCGCCGGTCTCCACTCCCAGCCAGGGGAAGACCGAGAGCGACAGGGGCTGTTCGATGGCCAGGTCACGACCGGTCTTGTCCTTGACCGCCTGGACGATCTCGTCCTTGTAGTCGTTGGGGTCGATCACCCGCGGCAGGATCAGCGCCGCGGCGACGATCAGCACCACCAGCAACAGGATCAATCCGATCAGAACCTTGAAAAACTTGGCCATGAATCCTCCCGGCTCGTCGTTCTTTCACCCGGACTTATACACCATTCGCAGCCACGGGGGCGATGCTCAGCGACCGAACACCTGCTTCAGCAGCTCGGTGCTGCGCGCCACCGGATTGGTGCGGATGGCCTTCTCCTCAGCCGCCAGCTTGAGGAACAGGCCGTCGAGGGTCTTCTGGGTCACATAGTCGTCCAGGTCGAGATTGACCTGGCTGCCCATCAGGCCGCCCAGCATGCCCATGCTGCCCTTGGTGCTGTCCACCAGCCGCTTGTAGGCCGCGGTGGCGCCCGCCTCGTCGGTGGCCTGGGCCACGATGGGCCGGATCGCCTTGCGCAGCGAATCGCCGGCCTTCTCGCGCAGGTAGCGGGTGGCCGCGTCGTCGCCGCCGGTGAGAATGCCGCGCACGTCCTGCAGGCTCATGTTGGCCACCGTCTGCTTGACGATGTCGAGGGTCTTGGGGATCGCCTTCTCGGCGGCGCGGTTGACCGCCTGCTCGAAGGCGTCCACGTACCGGCCCTGACCCAGGGTGCGGGCGGTCTTCGCCACCGTGCCCAGCACCCCCGGCAGGGGAATCCGCACCTGGGGATCGTTGAGGAAGCCGCCGTCGCGCCCCAGCAGGGCCACGGCGCGCTCCGCGCCCACCGACAGGGCCTCCTTGAGGCCGGCGTCGATCTGGGAGCCGCTGAGGCTGCCGGCGCTGCGGCTGCCGCCGGACCGGCCGGGGGTGGCGCCGCCGCTCTTCTCCCG
>CAZVIG010000204.1:0-4746 GCA_964627395.1 uncultured Sedimenticola sp. | reverse complement strand
GGCCTGCGCCTGCGGCGCCAGCGAACGCGCCTGGCCGGCCAGTTCGCCCGGCGGCTGCTGACGTGCCAGGGCTTGGCGCGCCAGGATCTTCAGGGGTTGGATGGGAGCTGGTTCCGCCAGCAGTCGCAGCACCGGCTGCGGCAGGCCCTTCTCCACCACCAGCCGCAGCCGGTCGCCGGGGGTCAGGCGCAGTGGGGTGGACGCCACCAGCTCGGTACTACCCAGCAGCAGCCGTACCTGTCCCCGGCCCAGCGGGGCCAGGACCCGCGCTGCCAGCTCCTGACCGGGTCGCAGGCTGGCGAGCAGATCCAGGGCGCGGGCGCCGGCCTGCGCCACCGCAGGGCGGAGCGCGGCGGGGATCTTCATTTCCGGCATGGTGTCGCCTCCCGTGGACAGCCGGGGGAGTTCTCGCCGGTCGGCGGTTTTGCTAGGCTTTGTACGTCCATTCTGGGGACAGTCTCGACCAATTCTTACACCATTCCAAGGAGGGACATCACATGCCTAACGTCAAAATCGTTTCCGGTCTCGCCGCCGCTGCGCTCACCCTGGCCCTGTCGATGCCTGCCGGGGCCGCCACCGGTGCGCTGTGCAAGGGCCTGAGCAAGTCGGCCTGTGGCGCCACGTCTGCCTGCACCTGGGTCGATGGCTATGTGCGCAAGGACGGTCGCAAGGTGAAGGCCTATTGCCGCAAGGCCGGCGGCAAGAAGGGCGCCGGCAAGGTGTCGAAGAAGTCG
This sequence comes from uncultured Sedimenticola sp., assembly GCA_964627395.1. GTDB lineage: Bacteria > Pseudomonadota > Gammaproteobacteria > Chromatiales > Chromatiaceae > MONJU. The sequence continues at coordinate 4,012 of CAZVIG010000204.1, read as the reverse complement.
GCGAAAAAGGCGGCCAAGAAGTCCGCGAAGCAATCGGCCGACAAGGCGGGCAAGCAGTACACCAAGGCCAGCAAGAAGGCGCCCAAGAAGACGACTGCCAAGCTCAAGAAGACCAGCGGCTGATCCGCCGACCGCCCGAAGCCCCTTCCCCCGCGTGCGGGGAAGGGGCAGCCGATGTTGCGCCCTGTTTCCCTCAAGGCGGTGCTGCCGGGTGCAGGGACTTTCCGGGTGTCGTCGTGGTCGCCGCCTTGCTATGGTGGTGGCATGGATCCCGGTTCCATCGGCTTCACCATCTTCCTGGTCTTCAGCGGCGCTGCGCTGTTCGCCACCCTGGCGCTGTACGCCCGCCAGTCGCTGCTGGTGGCCTATATCCTGCTGGGCATTCTGCTGGGCCCCTGGGGATTGGGGCTGGTGAACGACCCGAACCTGGTGCGCGAGATCGCCGAATTCGGGATCATGTTCCTGCTGTTCCTGCTGGGCCTGAACCTGCAGCCCCAGGATCTGCTGCACATGGTGCGCAAGACCACCCTGGTGACGGTGCTCAGCTCGGTGGCCTTCTTCGCGGTGGGCTTCGTCGTCTCCCTGGCCTTCGGCCTGACGCCCATCGAGGCGGTGCTGGTGGGCGGGGCGGTGACCTTCTCCAGCACCATCATCGGCCTCAAGCTGCTGCCCACCACCATCCTGCACCACCAGCGTACCGGCGAGGTGATCATCAGCATCCTGCTGCTGCAGGACCTGCTGGCCATCGTGCTGCTGCTGGTGGTGCAGGGCAGCAGCGGCGGCGGCATGCCGGTGCTGGATCTGCTGAAGCTGCTGGCGGCGTTGCCGGCCCTGGGCCTGCTGGCCTGGCTGGGGGAGCGGTATCTGCTGCTGCCGCTGATCCAGCGGTTCGACCGCATCCAGGAGTACATCTTTCTGATGGCCATCGGCTGGTGCCTGGGCATGGCCGAGCTGGGCCGGCTGATGGGCCTGTCGGTGGAGATCGGGGCCTTCGTCGCCGGCGTCACCCTGGCCTCCAGCCCCATCGCGCTGTTCATCGCCGACAGCCTGCGGCCCCTGCGGGACTTCTTTCTGGTGCTGTTCTTCTTTTCGCTGGGTGCCGGCTTCGACCTGGGGATGATGGAACAGGTGCTGCTGCCGGCGCTGTTGCTGGCCGGGGCCCTGCTGCTGATCAAGCCGGCGGTGTTCCGGGTCCTGTTGCGGCGCACCGGGGAGTCGCTGCGTCGCTCCCACGAGGTGGGTTATCGGCTGGGGCAGATGAGCGAGTTCTCGCTGCTGCTGGCGGTGTTGGCGCAGGATCGCGGCGTGATCGGCGACCGCGCCTCCTATCTGATTCAGCTCGCCACCCTGCTCACCTTTCTCGCCTCGTCCTACCTCATCGTGATGCGCTTTCCCACGCCGATCGCGGTCAGCGACCGGCTGCGACGCGACTGAGGCCGTTCGCGCGCGACTGTCATCTCGCTGTCATCTTGGTCGGCCACACTGGCCGGCATGGACAGGAAAGGACGAGAACGCAACAGGGTGGTTTCCCGTCGCTGGGTACCTCCGACGAGGCACAGCGACCGGGGTCGGGTGGAGGCGGAGATCGCCACCCTCGAGGCCCGTCTGAGGCAGATCGGCCATGATGGCGACTGCGCCTACGAAAAGGCGATGGTGCGGTTCTTCGAGGAGCAGGTGGAATTCCGCCGCCGCTGGCTGGAGCAGGCGGGCCCGCCGCCGGCTGTCAGCCGGGGTCGAAGCTGAACTGCTGGCCGCCCACCGAGGCCTCGGCCATCAGGCCGCCCTTGGCGAGGGTGAACACCGCGACCCCGCCGTGATAGTCGGCATCCAGGCTGGCGCCCTTGTCCGCCGCCACCGCCGAGGCCTGGGCGTCGAATTCCAGTTTCTCGCGGCGGAAGCGGTCGAGCGCGGCGCGGTTGCGGAAGAAGATGATCTCGCTGTAGGCCTGGCCTCCGAACTGGAGGCCGACGGTCACCTGCTTGAGGGTGCTGTAGCCCACCACCTTGCCATGCCGGTACACCACGCCCTTGCCGTAGGCGCCGCCCAGCCAGAACCCGGCCTTGCCGACGGTGGGAAACACCGCCCAACCGTAGGCGTTGCGGAAGAAGCGTTTCAGCGAGGGATCCTTGCGCTTGAAGGCGGCGACCGCCTGGGCCGCCTCGCGTTGTAGTTCGCGCCGCTCCGCCGGGTCCCAGCCGGCGTGGACGGCGCTCGTCAGACCGAGCAGGATCAGGATCGACAGTAGGCGTGGCAACATGGATGGTCTCCAGCAGAGGGTGCTGGAGGTCTCATCGGACGCAAGGCCGGATTCTTGAGACGGATCACTCCACCAGGCGGAGCTGGGCGCCCAGGGTCAGCTCCTCGTGGAAGGCGCGGTCATCCAGGGGCGGGCGTCCCAGATAGCCCTGGTAGCTGGTGCAGCCGTGGTTGCGCAGGAACTGAAGTTGTTCCCGCGTCTCCACCCCTTCGGCGATCACCTGCAGGCCCATGTGGTCGGCGATGCCCAGGATGGTGCGCACGATGGCGTCATCGTCGGGGTCGCGGGTGAGGTTGCGCACGAAGGTGCGGTCGATCTTGAGGGTGTCCGCGGGAAGCTGCTTCAGGTAGGCGAGCGAGGAATAACCGGTCCCGAAATCGTCGATGGCGAAGCGGATCCCCAGCGCCTTGAGCGCCAGCAGGCGCCGGCGCGACTCGGCGGCGTTGCCCATGATCACCGTCTCGGTGATCTCGAACAGCAGGTGACGGGGATCGGCGCCCGTCTCCTCCAGTATCCGCTCCACCTGCTGGATGAAGTTCTGGTGGTGGAACTGCTGGTGGCCGATGTTGACCGCCAGATAGTCGGGCGAACGCATCTGCGACGAGGCGGAGATACGCGCCAGCTCCTCGCAGGCGGTGCGCAGCACCCATTCGGCCAGGCGCAGCATCAGGGCACCGTCCTCGATCTGCGGCAGGAACTGCTCCGGCAGCACCTCGCCGTCCTCGGGGTGGTGCCAGCGCAGCAGGGCCTCGGCGCCCAGGATGTGGCCGTCGCGGATCCGCAGGATCGGCTGGTAGTGGAGGCTGAGCTGTCCCTGGTCCAGGGCCCGGCGGATGTCGTTCTCGGTGCGCATGCGCTGCGCCGCGGCCTCGTCCATCCAGGGCTCGAAGCGGGTCACGGTGTCGCGTCCCGCGTGCTTGGCCTGATACATCGCCAGGTCGGCGTGGCGCAGCAGCGTCTCCATGTTATGGCCGTCACGCGGGAACACCACATAGCCGATGCTGGCGGTGACATGCAGCTCGTGGCCGTCGAGGTGGTAGGCGGGGGAGAGGGCATGGCGGATCTTGTGCCCGATCTCCATCACCTGGCGGTCGGCGCGTTCCGGATCGTCGCCCAGGGACTCCAGCAGCACCACGAACTCGTCGCCGCCGAGGCGCGAGATGGTGTCCTCCTCGCGCAGGGTGCGGCGCAGCCGGTCGGCCAGTTCCTGCAGCAGCAGGTCGCCCACCGAGTGACCCAGGGAGTCGTTGATGCGCTTGAACTTGTCCAGATCCAGAAACAGCAGGGCGCCGATCTGGCCGCTGCGCTGGCTGCGCTGCAGGGCGTGGTTGACGCGGTCGTGCAGCAGGGTGCGGTTGGGCAGGTCGGTGAGGGTGTCGTGATAGGCGAGGTGGAGGACGCGGTTGCCGTCCTCCAGCGGCAGCGCCAGCAGGAGCAGATGGCGTTCCGCATCCTGCAGCGGCTCCAGCCGCGCCCGCAGCTCCAGGCGCCGGCCGTCGCCGGGGCGCAGACGCAGGAGCTGCTCCCCGGGAGCGGCCTCGCCGGCCGCGCGGTCCAGCACGCCCGCGAGGGCGGCGGGCTGTTCCGCGAGATCCAGGATGCAGCGGCCGAGCAGTTCCTCGCGCTGCAGGCGGAAGCGTTCGCAGGCGCTGGCGTTGCAGTCCACGATGCGGTGATGGCGGTCGAGCAGCAGGGCCAGTTCGTGGCCGCGCCGGAACAGGCAGCGCGCCGCGCGTTCGCGGAGGTCCTGCGTAC
>CAZVIG010000203.1:0-4748 GCA_964627395.1 uncultured Sedimenticola sp. | reverse complement strand
GTCCAACGTGCTGGGTTCCATCCTCGGTGCGGTGCTCGGCGGTGGCGGCACCGCGCTCGCGGCCGGCAGCGGGGGCGGGCTGGGCGCCGCCCTGGGCAATGTGCTGGGTGGCGGCCGCGCCATGGCCGGACAGTCCGGCGGCGGCCTGGCGGATCTGCTGGGCGGCCTGCTCGGCGGCGGCCAGGGCGGGAGCGGCGGTCTGGGCTCGCTGCTGGGCATGGCCATGTCGCGCGCCGGCGGGGCCGGTGCGGCCCAGGGCTTGCATCTGCGCGATTTCGGCGAGGCCGAGGCCCCGCCCGAGGCCAACGACCAGGCGCTGATCCTGGTGCGCGCCATGCTCGATGCCGCCAAGGCGGACGGCCGGGTGGACGAGGCGGAGCGTGCCCGGATCCTGGAGCGTCTCGGCGACATCGACCCCGAGGAGGCGGCCTTCCTGCGCGAGGAGCTGGCCAGCCCGCTGGACGTGGACACCTCCGCGCGCAGCGTGCCGCCGGCGATGGCGCAGCAGGTGTACGCCGTCTCCCTCACCGCCATCGACCTCGACACCAATCCCGAGGCCCGTTACCTGGACGCCCTGGCGCGCGGTCTGGGGATCGACCCCCAGACCTGCAACCGCATCCACGACGAACTGGGCGTGCCGCGGCTCTATGCCTGACCGGCCGTCGCGTCGGCGAACGCCTCTCTCAGCCGGCGTGCAGCGGCGACCAGGTTGTGCAGGGCGGGATCGACCTCTGCCCAGCTCCGGGTCTTGAGCCCGCAATCGGGGTTCACCCAGAGGCGTTCCGCGGGGATGCGCCGTGCCGCCAGGCGCATCAGTTCCACCATCTGCTCCACGCCCGGGATGTTGGGCGAGTGGATGTCATACACCCCGGGACCGATCTCGTTGGGGTACTCGAAGTCCTCGAAGGCGTCGAGCAGTTCCATCTGCGAGCGCGAGGTCTCGATGGTGATGACGTCGGCATCCATCCCGGCGATGGCGGCGATGATGTCGTTGAACTCCGAGTAGCACATGTGGGTGTGGATCTGGGTCTCGTCGCGCACTCCCGAGGCAGCGAGGCGGAAAGCGCGTACCGCCCAGTCGAGATAGGCCGGCCAGTCGCGGCGGCGCAGGGGCAGCCCCTCGCGCAACGCCGCCTCGTCGATCTGAATGGCGCGGATGCCCGCCGCCTCGAGGTCCAGCACCTCGTCGCGCAGCGCCAGGGCGATCTGGGCGCAGGTGTCCGCGCGCGGCTGGTCGTCGCGCACGAAGGACCAGTTGAGGATCGTCACCGGCCCGGTGAGCATGCCCTTCATCGGCCTGTCGGTGAGCGACTGGGCATAGGCGATCCAGTCCACCGTCATGGGCGCCGGGCGCGACACGTCCCCGTAGATGATCGGCGGCTTGACGCAGCGCGAGCCATAGGACTGGACCCAGCCGAAGCGGGTGAAGGCGAAGCCGTCTAGCAGCTCGCCGAAGTATTCGACCATGTCGTTGCGCTCGGGCTCGCCGTGCACGTACATGTCCAGGCCGTATTCATTCTGCTTGCGCACGCACAGGGCGATCTCCTCACGCATCCGTGCTACGTACTCGCTCTCGGGCAGGGTGCCGGCCCGGAAGTCGCGCCGCGCCTTGCGGATCTCCGGCGTCTGCGGGAAGGAGCCGATGGTGGTGGTGGGGAACAGGGGCAGGCCGAGCCGCGCGTGTTGCAGCGGTCGCCGAACTGCATAGGGGCTGCGGCGCGACAGCATGGCGTCGTCGATGCCGGCCAGACGTCGGGCGACTTCCGGCCGGTGGATGCGCTCGGACCGGTGCCGTGCGTCGAGCGCAGCGCGGGCCGCGGCCAGCTCGGGAGCCACGCTCTCGGGACCCTTCGAGACGGCACGCGCCAGCACCTCCAGCTCGTCCAGCTTCTGTTGCGCGAAGCTCAGCCAGTTGCGCAGCTCGGGGTCGAGCTGTTCTTCGGATTCCAGGTCCACCGGCACATGCAGCAGCGAGCAGGAGGGCCCCACCCACAGGCGCCCGGTGCCGATGCGCCCGGCGACGCGTTGGAGAATGCCCAGGGCGGCGTCGAGGTCGGCGCGCCAGATGTTGCGCCCGTCGATCAGGCCCAGCGACAGCGTCTTGTAGGGCGGCAGACGGTCCAGCGCCGCATCCAGTTGAGCGGGGGCGCGCACCAGGTCCAGGTGGATGCCGGCGGTGGGCAGCGACAACGCCAGCCCGAGGTTGTCCTCCAGGCCGCCGAAATAGGTGGCGAGCAGCAGTCTCACCGGTGCGGCCTGCAGCCGGTTGTAGGCGGCCTCGTAGGCCTGCTGCCAGGCGACGGGCAGGTCCAGCACCAGCGCAGGCTCGTCGATCTGGACCCAGTCGGCGCCCAGCGCGGCAAGGCGTCCGAGGATGTCGTCATACAGGGCCAGCAGGTCGTCGAGCAGCTCCAGACGGTCGAAGGGCTCGCCCTTGACCTTGGCCAGCCACAGCCAGGTGAGGGGGCCGATCAGGACCGGCTTGAAGGGGATACCCAGGGCCTTCGCCTCGGCCACCTCGTCGAACAGCCGCTCCGAGGACAGGGCGAAGCGCTGGCCCTTGGCCACCTCGGGGACCAGATAGTGATAGTTGGTATCGAACCACTTGGTCATCTCACAGGCGGCGGCGGGCTCGCCGTCGGGGGCGCGTCCGCGGGCCATGCGAAAGTACAGGTCGAGATCGACCGCCTCACCGTTCCATCCGAAGCGCTCGGGTACCACGCCGAACATCGCCGAGTGGTCCAGCACCTGGTCGTAGAAGGAAAAGTCGCCGACCGGGATCAGCCCGATGCCCGCCTGCCGCTGGCGTTCCCAGTGCGCGGCACGTAGCTCGCGTCCCGTGGCCTCCAGGGCCTCGCGGTCGATCTCGCCACGCCAGTAGCGCTCGAGGGCGAATTTGAGTTCCCGGTTGGCGCCGATGCGCGGAAAGCCCAGATTGTGTGCCAGCATCTGCTCGTCTCCTGTTGTCCTGTTGGCGGGCGGCGAGTATGTTGCGGGCAGGAAGTTGATACAAATTCATTATTTTCACGATATTGGTGAAGTACGTTCATGTTCATAGAGCTTCGTCATCTGCGTACCCTGCAGGCGTTGGCCGAGACCGGCAGCCTCGCCGCCGCGGCGCGCCGGCTGCATCTGACCCAGTCGGCGCTGTCGCATCAGCTGCGTGCGCTGGAGGGCTATTTCGAGACGCCCATGGTGCGCAAGGGCACCCGGCCGTTGGCCTTGAGCCCGGCCGGCGAACGTCTGCTGGCGCTGGCGCGCCGCGTACTGCCCGAGGTGGAACAGGCCGAGCGCGAGCTGGGGGATCCCGAACGGTCGGCTGCGGCGCGTCTGTATCTGACGCTGGAATGTCATGCCTGCTACGACTGGCTGCTGCCGGTGCTGGCGCGTTTTCGCGAAGCCTGGCCGGCGGTGGATATCGACATCCGGCAGGCGCGCTTCGAGGCGCTGCCCGATCTGCTGGCGGGCGAGGTGGATCTGGTCGTGACCTCGGATCGCTCGCGCCACCGCTCCCTGCACTTCGCGCCGCTGTTCGCCTACGAGGCGCGTGCGGTGCTCGCGGAGTCGCATCCGTTGGCACGGCTCAGGCGCATCCAGCCGCACCACCTGGCCGGGGAGACGCTCATCACCTACCCGGTTCCGGCGGCGCGGCTGGACGTGTTCACGCGCTTTCTCGATCCTGCAGGCGTGGCCCCGGCGGCGGTGCGGCACAGCGAGCTGACCGCGGTGATCCTGCAGCTGGTCGCCAGCCGGCGTGGCGTTGCGGTACTGCCGGACTGGGTGCTGGACGCATCGTTGCGCCCCCCGGGGCTGGTGTCCCGGTCTCTGGGCCGGCGCGGGCTGCGCGGCACCATGTACGCCGCGCTGCGCGGGGCCGATGCCGAGCTGCCCTGGGTACAGGCGTTCGTCGCCATGGCCGGCGAAGCGCGTAGCGCCGCCGGTTGATAGACTGTCGCGAAAGGGGCGATATGGTGAAGACGGCCCGGTGCCAGGGAGGAAGCGGACGTGGCGCGAGTGATGATCGCCTGGGAACTCGGCGAGGCGTTCGGGCATTTCGCCCGGTGCTTCAACCTGGCCCGGAGCCTGCAGGAGCGAGGGCACGAGGTGACCCTGGTGTTCAAGGACCTGCGGCTGCCGGCGGGCATCGATCTGGCCGGGCTGCGGTTGTTGCAGGCACCGATAACGCCCCATCGTATGGTGCAGGGCAGGCCGCCGCTCAACTATGCCGGCCTGTTGCTGTCCTGCGGGTTTCTGGATCCGGCGGCGTTGGCGGGGCGTCTTCAGGCCTGGCGAACGCTGATGGAGCTGGTCGGCGCCGAAATGGTGGTGGCCGACCATGCCCCGTCGGCCCTGCTGGCCGCCCGTATCGCCGGTGTTCCTCGCATGGCGGTGGGCAACGGCTTCACCATCCCGCCGCCAATCCATCCCTGGCCCACCATCCGTCCCTGGGAGCCGCATGGCCGCGACGCGCTGCTGGCGGCCGAGTCGCAGCTCGATCGGTCGACCGCAGAGGCGCTGCGGCGCCTCGGCATCACGGCCAGCCGTTATCGCGTGAGGCGGTTGTTCAGCGGCCGCGACCTGCTCGATGTCTTTCCCGAACTCGATCATTACGAAAGGCCGGGAGAGCCGCTCTACAGCGGCCCGCTGGTGGCGCTGCCCTCCCTGGAAACCGCGGACTGGGAGGGACGGCGGGCGCATCGTATCCTCGCCTACCTCCGGCCGGAGACACCGGGCTTTCCCCTCTTGCT
>CAZVIG010000202.1:0-4760 GCA_964627395.1 uncultured Sedimenticola sp. | reverse complement strand
CCCCCGCAAGCGGGAGGAGAGGCTGAATCGGGCGCACCAGCGAAAACGCCCTCCCCCGCTTGCGGGGGAGAGGGCATGACGGCCGGTCAGCTCTCATCGAGCTTTTTCAGCCGCGCAGCTTCTCCAGCACCTCCGACAGACTCCGGCTGAGCGCCTCGCAGGCCTTGCGCTGGGCCGCCTTGTAGGCGGTCTGCTCGCCGCGCGAGGCAAAGGCGATACGGGCATCGAAGTAGGCGATGTCCGCCTCGATGGCGTTGGGGTCGTCGAGCCTCGGGGCTCCCTGGCGTTTCTCGTCTTCCATGGGCGGCCAGTCTAGCCAAGCCACCCGGAAAAGAAAGGTGAAAAGTTCACAACACCGACGCCCCGCCCGCGAGCCCCGAATCGGCACGCGCCACATTTTCGGACGATCAGCCTATTATTGAAATTAGTCATGGCACATCGCCCGGCGCGTGCTAAGCTCAGCAAATATGCGGGGTTCGGGAAGGCCCCGCCCAGCCAACAATAAAATGGGTCGATCGTCCAAGATGTCGGACTATCTCGAAAGACAGCGCCAGGTCTCCGGCTTCTTCGGCGGCAACGCCCCCTTCATCGAGGCCCTCTACGAGGACTTTCTGAAAGACCCGGCCAGCGTGCCCGAGGACTGGCGGCGCCGCTTCGAGTCGCTGCCGCCGGTGGACGGCCAGGAACACGACATCTCCCACCGCGAGATCCAGGACAATCTGGCACGGGTCACGCGCGAGCGCATCTGCCGTCAGGCGCCGACCTTCAACGCCGCGGCCGCGGAGCGCCAGGTCAAGGTACTGCGCCTGATCAACGCCTACCGCGTACGCGGTCACCAGAACGCCGACCTCGACCCCCTCAAGCTGCACGACATCATCCCCCTCCCGGAGCTGCAGCCCAGCTACTACGGCTTTTCCGAGGCGGACATGGACGAGGTGTTCAACACGGGCTCCCTGTTCGCCCCCGAGCGCCTGCCGCTGCGCGAGATTCTGGAGATCCTGCAGACCGTGTACACCGGCAAGGTGGGCTCGGAGTACATGCACATCACCAGCACCGAGGAGAAGCGCTGGATCCAGCAGCGCCTGGAGACCTACCGCGCGCGCCCCGAGCTGGGCGAGGAGGACCGGCGCTGGCTGCTGCACATGATCACCGCCGCCGAGGGCATCGAGAAATACATGCACGCCCGCTTCGTGGGCCAGAAGCGCTTCTCCCTGGAGGGTGGCGAGTCGCTGATCCCGATGCTGGACGAGCTGGTGGTGCGCGCCGCGCGCGACGGCGCCGAGGAGGTGGTGATCGGCATGGCCCACCGCGGCCGCCTGAACGTGCTGGCCAACATCCTGGCCAAGCCGCCGCGCGAGATCTTCGAGGAGTTCGAGGGCGCCCACCCGCAGCCCATCGACGAGGGCATCCTCTCCTCCGGCGACGTGAAATACCACAAGGGCTTCTCCAGCGACCTGGAGACGCCCCACGGTCCCATCCATGTCACCCTGGGCTTCAACCCCTCGCACCTGGAGATCATCAACCCGGTGATCACCGGCTCGGTGCGCGCGCGCCAGCAGCGTTACCGCGACCGCACCGGGGACAAGATCATCCCCCTGGTGCTGCACGGCGACGCCGCCATCGCCGGCCAGGGGGTCAACCAGGAGACCTTCAACATGTCCCAGGCGCGGGGCTTCGGGGTCGGCGGCACGGTGCACATCGTGGTCAACAACCAGATCGGCTTCACCACCAGCAACCTGCTGGACAGCCGCTCCACCCACTACTGCACCGACATCGCGAAGATGGTCCAGGCGCCCATCTTCCACGTCAACGGCGACGACCCCGAGGCGGTGCTGTTCGTCACCCGCCTGGCCTTCGACTACCGCATGCGCTTCCACAAGGACGTGGTGATCGACCTGATCTGCTACCGCCGCCAGGGCCACAACGAGGCGGACGAGCCGGCGGTCACCCAGCCGGTGATGTACCGCAAGATCCGCAACCACCCACCGGTGCGCGCCCTCTACGCCGAACGCCTGATCGCCGAGGGGGTGGTGACGCCGGAGCAGGCCCAGGAAGAGGTCGAGGCGATACGCAACGAGTTCGAGCAGGGCAACTGCGTCGGCCGTCCCAGCCTGTGCGATCTGGAAGGGCGCATCGTGGTGGACTGGAAGCGCTTCCGTGGGGTGCGCTGGGACGAGCCGGCCGACACCCGGGTCGATCCCGACCGGGTGGCGGCGCTGGCGGGCCAGATCTTCACCCCGCCGCCAGACTTCCCGATACACCCGCGCCTGGCGCGCATTCTGGAGGACCGCCAGCAGATGGCCCAGGGCGGCAAGCTGATGGACTGGGGCTTCGCCGAGAACATGGCCTATGCGTGTCTGCTGGACCGCGGCTATCCGGTGCGGCTCTCCGGCCAGGACGCGCGCCGCGGCACCTTCTTCCACCGGCATGCCATGTGGCGCAACCAGGAGACCGGCGAGAGCTACATGCCGCTGCAGCACCTGCACCCGGAGCAGCCCAACTGCGCCATCATCGACTCGGTGCTGTCCGAGGAGGCGGTGCTCGCCTTCGAGTACGGCTATGCCTCGGCCGAACCGGACGCGCTCACCATCTGGGAGGCCCAGTTCGGCGACTTCGCCAACGGCGCCCAGGTGGTGATCGACCAGTTCATCGCCTCCGCCGGCGCCAAGTGGGGCCTCTACTGCGGCCTGGTGCTGTTCCTGCCCCACGGCTACGAGGGCCAGGGGCCGGAACACTCCTCGGCGCGTCCGGAGCGCTACCTGCAGTTGTGCGCCGAACACAACATCCAGGTCTGCATGCCCACCACCCCGGCGCAGATCTTCCATCTCCTGATGCGCCAGATGCTGCGGCCCTACCGCCGCCCGCTGGTGGTGTTCACCCCCAAGAGCCTGCTGCGCAGCCCGCTCGCCACCTCGCCCATCGAGGCGCTCAGCACCGGCGAGTTCGAGACGGTGATCGACGAGGTTGACCCGCTGGACAAGGCGCGCGTCAAGCGGCTGATTCTGTGCACCGGCAAGGTGTACTACGACCTGCTGCAGGCGCGCCGCTCGCGCAACCTGGAGGATGTGGCCATCGTGCGCATCGAACAGCTCTACCCCTTCCCCTGGGCCTGCTACCGGAAAGTGATCGAGAGCTATCCCAACATCGAGCAGTACGTCTGGTGCCAGGAAGAGCCCCAGAACCAGGGCTGCTGGGACCAGATCAAGCACCGCTTCCACGCCTCGCTGGACCCGCGCATCCCGCTGGTCTACTGCGGCCGCCCCTCGGCCGCGGCGCCGGCCACCGGCTATTTCCGGGTACACCAGGAAGAACAGGAAAAACTGGTCGACGACGCCCTCACCGGCTACGTCGATCCCTCCATGAACCGAAGAGGATGACATGAGCATCGAGGTCAAAGTCCCCACCCTGCCCGAGTCGGTCAGCGACGCCACGGTGCTGGCCTGGCACAAGCAGCCCGGCGATACGGTCGCGCGCGACGAGAACCTGCTCGACCTGGAGACCGACAAGGTGGTGCTGGAGGTGCCCTCCCCGGTGGACGGGGTGCTCGCCGAGATCCGCGCCGACACCGGCGCCGTGGTGCAGAGCGACGACGTGCTGGCAGTGATCGAACCCGCCTCCAAGGCCGCCGCCCGGCCGGCCGCCAAGGCCGAGGAGACCGACAGGGCCCAGCCCCCTGCCGAGACGGCGCAGGCGGATGAAACACCCGCAGCAGCGCAGGCGGAGCCGGTGCTCACCCCGGCGGTGCGCCGCCTGGTCAAGGAGCTGTCGCTGGACCCGAGCAAGATCAAGGGCACCGGAAAGGACGGGCGCATCCTCAAGGCGGACGTGATGCGCTACCTCGACGAGATCAAGAAGCAGGAGGACGAAGAGGACATCAAGGCGATGATCCCGCCGCAGGCCGAGGCCCAGGCGGCGCGCAACGAGAACCGGGTGCCCATGAGCCGCCTGCGCGCGCGCATCGCCGAGCGCCTGGTGGAAGCGCAGCAGACCGCCGCCATCCTCACCACTTTCAACGAGGTGGATCTCTCCGAGGTGATCGCCCTGCGCCGCCGCTACCGGGACAGTTTCGAGAAGGAGCACGGGGTGCGCCTGGGCTTCATGTCCTTCTTCGTCAAGGCGGTGATCGAGGCGCTCAAGAAGTTCCCGGTGGTGAACGCCTCGGTGGACGGCACCGACATCGTGTACCACGACTACTTCGACATCGGCATCGCGGTGGGCTCGCCGCGCGGCCTGGTGGTGCCCATCCTGCGCGACGCCGACCAGCTCTCCTTCGCCGAGATCGAGCGCCGCATCCGGCAGTTCGCGCAGAAGGCCGAGGAAGGCACCCTCAGCTACGAGGAGCTGACCGGCGGCACCTTCACCATCTCCAACGGCGGGGTCTATGGCTCCATGCTCTCCACACCCATTCTCAATCCGCCGCAGAGCGCCATCCTGGGCATGCACAACATCACCGAACGGCCGGTGGCGGTGGACGGCGAGGTGGTGATCCGACCCATGATGTATCTGGCGCTGTCCTATGACCACCGCATCATCGACGGCCGCGAGGCGGTGCAGGCCCTGGTCACCATCAAGCAGTGCCTGGAGGACCCGGCGCGGCTGCTGCTGGCGGTGTAGGCCGGCATCCGACGATGGCACCGATGGCCGCCGGACGAGGGAAACGCCCATGACCACCCTGATCCGCGAACAGGACCTGATCCAGAGCGTCGCCGACGCCCTGCAGTACATCTCCTACTACCATCCGCCGGACTTCGTGCGCGCGG
>CAZVIG010000201.1:0-4769 GCA_964627395.1 uncultured Sedimenticola sp. | reverse complement strand
GCGCCACAGCCAGCGCGCGGCCAGCCACTGCAGGGCGGTGAGGGTGGCCTCGCCACCCGCCGCCAGGCGTCGCAACAGGGGACGGGCGGTGCCCGCCGCCAATGCCTGCCAGGCGGCGGGGGGATCGACGATGCGCAACGCCGGTGCAGGGGGCGCCAGCGCCTCGAACAGCGCCCCGGCCGGGTCCTGCGGCGGCATCCCGAAGCGGCAGGCCAGGTACCGCAGGAGCTGCAGCGGCAGATCCGCCTGCAGCAGGGCCTCGCGGGTCGCCAGCAGTTCGTCCAGGCCGAGCCGCTGCAACAGCGGCACCAGCAACCCCAGGCCCGCGACAGGGGTCGCCACCAGGCCGTCGCCGGCGGGCGAGGGGCGGCTCCCGGTGGTTGCGGGCTTGGCGCCTGGCGGCCGATTCGGTACGTCGACCGCACCGGCTGGTGTCCCGGCATCTGCAGCGCCCGATCTCGCCTCTCCGGGCTGCGCGCCCGAGTGGGGTGACGGCGCGTTCGGCAAGGAGTCGTCGATTCCCGCCAGCGGCATCTGCGACGCCAACCAGCGTGCGGGCGCCACCCGCTGCAGGGCGTCGGAACGGAGGGCCCAGGCGGGCTGGTGCAGCAGCAACGCCTGCAAGGCCAGCCAGCGGGTCACCAATGCGGCCTCGCCGTACCGCCTCGTCGCCCGCTCCAGCAGCGCCCGCCACGCGGGGCTCATCGGCGGCGCCGGCAGGGGCCGCTCCGCGGGCGCCCGGGACCGCGCCGGGACCTCCTGACCCTGGGCCTGCGCCAGACGCCGCACCGTGACCGCATCCAGCGCGGCCAGCAGCGGGGTCAGACGCGGCCCGCTGAGCACGCCATCCAGCAGGCGGGCCGGGCCCGCCGCGCCGGCCGGCGTCTCCAGCGCCGAGGCCAGCAGAAAGGGAATGCCCGCCGGCTGCAGCAGACGGGTGTCGAACAGGCTGTGCCAGTACCAGGCCCGCGGGGCCAGGCCGTCCAGCAGCCGCCGCAGCAGCGCCACCCGGGCCTGCAGGGGGTCGGAGAACCAGACCACCGGCGCATCGGTCGCCTGCCCCCGGTCCACGCACACCGCGCCGGAGGCCAGCCGCAGCAGCGCCTGGTCGATGCGCCGCGCCAGCAGTCCCTCGCCGGCGTCGGGGGGCACCGCCCCCAGCGGCAGGCGGCGCACCACCACCTCCGCCGCGGGCGGCAGGCCCGGCAGGCTGGCGCTGCGGAAGGCCTGCTCCAGGCGCCAGCCGAGGCGGCGCAGGGCCTCGGGGTCGTGGCCGCGCAGCCGGAGCCGATGCACGCGCCGCAGGGCCGCGGACATCACTCGGCCCTCGCGCGGAAGGCAGCAGGGAGCGTCTGCTGGATCTGCACCGGCACCCCCGCCTCCAGCCGGGCGGACTGCTGGACGGTGGTCAGCTCGGCCACCACCTCCCCGGCCAGGATGTCGGTCACCCGTCCCAGGGCCAGGGTCTCGCCGCCCCGGCCCAGGTTCACCTGCATGCCGATGCGCACCCGGGTCAGATCGGTCTGCACACGCACCCGCCCGCCGGGCTCCAGCGTGGCGGGGGCGAGCAGCCGTCCCTCCAGCAGCCGGTCCACCGGGGCATGGCTGGCCACCAGCAGCGCCACCCGCACCAAGTCGGAGGCGAAGGCCAGCGCCTCCGCCGAATCCTCCCGGAAGCGGCCGAACAGCCAGTCCACCTTCTCCTGCAGCGCCCGGCGGCGCGCCGGGTCCAGTTCGTCGAAGCGCGGCAGGGCGCTCAGCGAGCGGAGCTGCACCGGGCCGTCGAACTGTCCCAGGAGTTCGGCCCAGTGCAGGCGCAGGGTGGCCGGGACCCGCGAGAAGTCGCGGTACAGACAGCCGGCCACCCGCGCGATGCGCTCCAGCTCCGCGCCCGCGGCGCGACCGGCATCCGGGCGGCCGTGCAGGGCGTCGGCCAGATCGCCCAAGGAGAGCAGCCCCGGCAGGCGCTGCAGCGCCTCGGTCCAGCCCAGGCGCAGCAGCCCTTCGGCCTCCACGCCGGCGGTGTGACGGCGCTGCTGCTGCACCCGTTCGCCCGCCTGCGCCAGGGTGACGCCGAGCGCCTGCAGCAGCCGGTCGGACCTGGCCTCGCTGCGCAGCCGGTCGATGGCGGACGGCTTGGCCGGCGCGGCGGCGCGCCGGCGCGCGGCGAGCAGGGTGGTCTGCAGCTCCAGCGGACGGTCCAGGCGGGCGAGCAGCGGACGGCCGGCCCTGAGCCAGTCCAGGGGGGCCTCGCGCAGCAGCTCCAGCAGCGCCGCCAGCGGCTCCGGTAACGGCAGCGCCTCCTCCCCGCAGTCCGGCAGACCGGGCTGGGTGCGGACCGGCGCCAGGGCGCGTTGCGGCAGCGCGCGTCGCGCATCCAGATGGCGCGGGCGGCGGAACAGCAGGAAGGGCACCCGCTCCTCCAGGATGCGCCGGCGCTCGGCGTTGAGCGCCTCCACCCGGGCGCGCTCCTCGCCCAGCAGGGCCCGCGCCACCGCCAGGTCATGGCGCGCCTCGGCCAGCGCCTCGCCCACCACCCGGAGGCGCCGTTCGGCCCGTCCCAGCTCGCCGGAGATCGCCTTGCCGACCCGTTCGCAGCGTGCCACGATGCGCCGGTAGAGCGCAGTCCGCCCTTCCACCAGACGCAGTATCCCCACGGTGTTCTCCAGCGCCTTGACCCCGGCGTTGAAGAAGCCGGTCTCGTCCTCCTTCTCGGGGGCGTCCTGCAGGCCGCCGCTCACCGTGCCGATCAGGTCCGGGTTCTGGCGCAGCTCGCCGAAGGTGACCAGCTCCTCGGTGGGATTGTTGTTGGCGTCGAGGCGGAACACCCCGGGGACCTGCAGGTCGTCCAGAGCCAGCCCCTGGGCCTCGGGGGCATCCTCCGGGTCCAGGTTGACCGCCGGATCGACCAGGTTGCGCAGGGTCTCGCCCTTGGCCGCCAGCCCGTCCTCATAGGCCATCTGGGCGCTGCCGATGGCGAAGCGCTCGGCCACCGTGACGTTGCGGAACTGCGGCACCCGCCCCACCACCGGCGACTGCTGGATCACCTCGTCCTCGCTGGCGGCGGCGAAGAAGCGACTGCCGGCGTCCAGAGAGCGCCCCTTGCTTCCCCCGAGGACGCCCGCACCGACGACCTTCTCCAACCCCAGGTCGCGGGTGACCGCTCCCAGACCGACCGCCTTGCGCACCGCATCCGAGACCGGGGAGGTCCCGGCAACGCCACCGCCGGCCGTCGCTTCCGGAGCGACGAAGGCGTCGCCACGCACGAAATGGGTCGGGTTGAACGACACCGAGGGGCGCAGGCTCGCGGTGCCGTCGCCGGCGCGCGTGGGGGTAGAGGCGCCACCATCGCCGCCAGTCCCGCTTCCGCCCTCGCCCTTTTCCGCGGCGGCCTGCTCCAGGCGCACCCGCTGCATGAAAGCCTGCAGCTCCTTGCGGGTGGCGAAGGCGGACTCGCCCTTGGCGATCTCGGCCAGCGCCGGCGAGGTGGCGAGGCGGGTCGCCGCGTCGTTGCCGAGCATCATCTGGCGCAGGCGGTACATGTCGGTGCGCAGGCGCAGGAAGCCGAAGTCCACCTGGTCGTCGCCCAGCGATATCTTGCGCTTCAGATAGGCGATGAAGCCCTCCAGCCCAAGACGCTCCAGGCGCGCCACCTCGGCGTCGCGCAGCGGGGTGTCCTGCTCCAGGTAACGGCGCAGCGACGCCAGCTCGCGCACCTGCAGGCCGCCCTTCTCGGCGGCCTCGGTGCCATAGGCGTCCTCGGTGTCCAGCAGCGCCACCGCATCGGTGCGGCGCCCCGCGACGCCGGCCACCGCCAGCAGGTTGTCGCCGGCGCGCAGCAGGCCGCGCAGCTCGCCCAGCTCGAAGCGCCGACCCTCGGCGTCGGCGGCCTTCAGATTCAGGGGACGGCCGTTCAGCCAGGCGGACAACCCGCCCGCCGGGGCGGCGCCCAGGACCAGGACATAGCGGCGCCCCGGCTGCAGCTCCGGCACCCTGAAGCGGTGGCGATGCCAGGCCGGCCCCGCCGCCGCGGCGGCGCGCGGCGCCGGGCAGGGGGACCAGTCGCTGTCGTCGAACTCCGGCTGGAACCAGTCGCCCGGCGGGCTCTCCGCCAGCACCCGGCACTCGGCGCCGGGGGCGGCGAGCAGGTTCACCTCGAAGGGCGCCGGCGTCTCGGTCTCGTCCAGGGCGCCGGGGTCGGGCACCGGGAAGGTCAGCGGCTCGCCGCGCAGCGCCCGATGCAGGGCCGAGGCGCGCTCGCGCAGGTACGCGCGGCGACCCAGCCACCGATCCCGCTGCGCCGCATGCGACCGCACCGCGGCCTCCAGCTCCGACGGCACCTCGGCGATCTCCAGCAGGTCCGGCCGGTAGTGCGCCTGGGGCACCGGCAGCAGCAGCTCCAGACGCTCGGGCAGGTCCAGATCGAAAGGCTGCAGGGCGATGCTCTCGGCGATCGCCAGGTCCAGTTGTTCCAGGGGTGCCGGCACCACGCTCACCTGGAAGCCGGGCGGAAAGAAGGCCTCCAGCCGGGGCTGCCAGTGGGGCCTGGCGCCACCGGTGCGGCGCACGCCGGGATGCGGCAGCACCCCCACCGGAGGCAGATGGCCGAAGCGCTCGGCGGCCTCCAGGGCGGCGATGCCCGGCGCGCCCTCGGCATGCAGCCAGTCGCCCAGCGCCTCGTCGAACTGCTCCAGCCGCGCCTGCCACAGGAAGCGGTCGCCGACGCCCGGCAGCGGCAGCCGTCCGGCGCGCGCCTCGCCGCCCTGGAG
>CAZVIG010000200.1:0-4773 GCA_964627395.1 uncultured Sedimenticola sp. | reverse complement strand
GCCCTGACCGCGCCTGGAACGAGACCGGCGCCCTGGACGAGAGCGCCCGCCACGACCCGCTGGCCGGCGAGCGCCGCGGCCCGCACCTGGTGGGACTGGCTCTGGCCCGCGACGAAGCGCGCGCGGTGGTGCTGGGCGACAGCGATCTGGCGCGCAACGCCCTGATCGGGCGCGCCGGCAACCGTGCCGGCCTGCTGGCGATCGTGAACTGGCTCACCGGCAACCGACTGGCGGCGACGCAGGCGGTCGACGACCGACAGATCCGCTGGCCGCCGGAGACCGGCGCCCGCCTCGCCCTGGCCCAGCTCCTGGGCGTACCGCTGCTGCTGGTGCTGATCGGTCTGGGGATCCACTGGTGGCGGAGGCGCGCCTGATGCGGCTGCACGGCATCGACCGCCTGGTGCTCGGCCTGGCGCTGCTGGCGCTGGCGCTGATCGCCGCGCAGCGTCTGGAATCTCCCGCGGACCCGCCGCTCACCCACCTGGACCCGCAGCGGGTGCAGGAGATACGGGTGCTGCAGGACGGTCACCTGCGCCTGGCCCTGCTGCGCGATGCCGAGGGCTGGATGCTCACCCACCCGCGCATCCGCCGCGCCCGCCCAGGGCGGGTCGCCAGCCTGCTGGCCCTGCTGCGCGCACCCAGCCGCGCGCGCTGGCCCGCCGACCCGGGGCTGCGCCGCCAGGCGGGGCTGGACCGGCCGGGGCGCGAACTGCGCTTCGACGGGCTGAGCCTGCGCTTCGGCCGCGAGAGCGTGCCCCCCGGCCGGCGCTACCTGGAGGTGGAGGGCCGGATCCACCTGGTGGACGCCTTCTGGTACGACCTCGCCGGGCTGCCGGCGAGCCACTTCGAGGCGCCCTGATGCCGGAACTGCCCGAGGTGGAAACCACCCGGCGCGGCATCGCGCCCCTGATCACCGGACAGACGGTGGAACGGATCGTGGTGCGCCAGCCCCGGCTGCGCTGGCCGGTCCCCGACCTGGAACACCTGATAGGCCGGCGCCTGGAGGCGGTGCAGCGGCGCGCCAAGTATCTGCTGCTGCGCTTTCCCCACGGCACCCTGCTGCTGCACCTGGGGATGTCGGGCAGTCTGCGGGTACTGCCGCCGGACAGCCCGCCGCAGGCGCACGACCACTTCGAACTGCACCTGGGCGGGCGCTGCCTGCGGCTGCGCGACCCGCGCCGCTTCGGCGCCGTGCTCTGGACCGACCGGCCGCCGGAAGACCACCCCCTGCTGCGCGACCTGGGCCCGGAACCCCTGTCCGAGGCCTTCGATGCCGAGTACCTCCATGCCCAGGCGCAGCGCCGCCAGGTACCGATCAAGCAACTGCTGATGGACGGCAAGGTGGTGGTGGGCGTCGGCAACATCTACGCCACCGAATCCCTGTTCCTGGCCGGCATCCATCCGGCCCGATCCTGCCGGCGCATCGCCCGCGCGCGCATCGCGCGCCTGGTGGACGAGGTGAAGGCGGTACTGGAGCGGGCCATCGCCCAGGGCGGCACCACCCTGCGCGACTTCCAGCGACAGGACGGCCGCCCCGGCTACTTCGCGCAGGAACTGCTGGTCTATGGCCGCGCCGGCCAGCCCTGCCCGCGCTGCGGCCGCACCCTCAAATCGCGCCTGCTGGGCCAGCGCAACACCACCTGGTGCCCCGGCTGCCAACACTGAATCGCGCACGGTGGCGCCGACCGCCGCCTGTCCCTACAATGAGCCGCAGAAGAACCGCAGCCGTAAGCGGTCGCAACCCCACCACAAAGAGGAGAAGAGTGAGATGATGCGGAAACTCGCGGGCACCGCCTGCCTGCTGCTGGCTGCCGGAACGGTTGCCGCAGCCGGCGATCCCGTCGCCGGTCGCGCCAAGTCGGAAACCTGCCTCGGCTGCCACGGCATCCCCAACTACAACAACGTCTATCCCACCTATCACGTGCCGCGCCTGGCGGGCCAGCATGCCGAGTACATCGTCGCCGCGCTCAAGGAATACCGCGACGGCCAGCGCAAGCACCCCACCATGACGCCCCAGGCGAGCAGCCTGAGCGAACAGGACATGGCCGACATCGCGGCCTTCTGGGAAAGCCTGGGCAAGAAACAATGAGGGGGAAAGACCACATGAAGACGCTGCTCACCGGCACCATCGCCGCGCTGCTGATTTCCGCACCCGCCTTCGCCGGCGGCGACCCGCAGGCCGGCAAGGCCAAGGCCCAGGTCTGCGCCGGCTGTCACGGCCCGCAGGGCATCAGCCCCTCGCCGACCTTCCCCAACCTGGGAGGCCAGCACGAGGACTATCTCTACCACGCCCTCAAGGCCTACAAGTCGGGCGCCCGCAAGAACCCCATCATGGAAGGCCAGGTAGCCGGCCTCACCGACGAGGACATGAAAAACCTCGCCGCCTGGTTCGCCAGCCTGCCCGGCGCGCTGCGCGACGTGAAACTGAAGTGACCCAACCGTCCCTCCCCCGCCTGCGGGGGAGGTCAGGCAGACGGCGGGTTTCGTAGGGTGTTTTCATGACCAGCGAACCGAATCCACCCACTCGGACTGCTGAAGCGCCGTCTTTGTGGGAGGAGCTTCAGCCCCCACACCAGCGCAGCCGACCTTGTCGTCGCGGCTGAAGCCGCTCCCACAAAGGAAGAGCAGCGCCGTCCGCATCGCGCTGCCTCCCCACGCCCTCCCCTCGCTTGCGAGGGAGGCCAGGAGGCGGGCGCCTCTCTCTGGGTGCCTCAGGCTTGGTGTGGTGGTTCGAGCGCAGTAAAACCCACCATCGAACCTTCCCATGACTTCCACGGCGTTCGGTGGGTTTCATTGTCGTCATCAGCGAAGCGAATCCCCCCACTCGAATGGGTGGAGCGCCGTCTTTGTGGGAGGCTTCAGCCCCGACACCAGCGCAGCCGACCTTGTCGTCGCGGCTGAAGCCGCCCCCACAAGGAGAGCCACGCACCCCGCCTTTCGGGCGTCTCAGACGTTGAAGCGGAAGTGCATGACGTCGCCGTCCTGCACCACATAGTCCTTGCCCTCGAGGCGCAGCTTGCCCGCCTCGCGCGCGCCCTGTTCGCCGCCACAGGCGACGAAGTCCTCGTAGGAGACCACCTCGGCGCGGATGAAGCCGCGTTCGAAGTCGGTGTGGATCACACCCGCGGCCTGGGGCGCGGTGGCGCCCACCGGGATGGTCCAGGCGCGCACCTCCTTGACCCCGGCGGTGAAGTAGGTCTGCAGTCCCAGCAGGCGGTAGCCGGCGCGTACCACCCGGTCCAGGCCCGGCTCCTCCAGCCCCATCTCGGCCAGGAACTCCAGCTTTTCCTCGTCCTCCAGAGCCGCCAGCTCGGCCTCGATGGCGGCGCACACCGGCACCACCTCCGCCCCTTCCGACTCCGCCAGGCCGCGCAGGGCGTCCAGGTGGGGATTGTTCTCGAAGCCGTCCTCGTCCACGTTGGCGATGTAGAGGGTGCGCTTGACGGTGAGCAGATGCAGCTCGCGGAGCTGCGCCAGCTCCTCCTCGTCCAGTCCCAGGGTACGCACCGGCAGCCCCTCGTTCAGGTGCGCCTGCACCCGCTCCAGCAGCTCCTTCCAGGCGATCGCCTTCTTGTCGTTGGTCTTGGCCTGCTTGACCGCCTTGGCCAGCGCCTTGTCCACCGTCTCCATGTCCGCCAGCGCCAGCTCGGTGTTGATCACCTCCACGTCGGCCAACGGGTCCACGCGGCCCGCGACATGCACGATGTCGGCGTTCTCGAAGCAACGCACCACCTGGGCGATGGCGTCGGTCTCGCGGATGTTGGCCAGGAACTTGTTGCCCAGCCCCTCGCCCTTGGAGGCGCCGGCCACCAGGCCGGCGATGTCCACGAACTGCATGGTGGTGGGCAGCACCTGCTGCGGCTTGACGATCTCCGCCAGGCGGTCGAGCCGCGGATCGGGCAGGGGCACCACCCCGACATTGGGATCGATGGTGCAGAAGGGGTAGTTCTCGGCCGCGATGGTGGCCCGGGTGAGGGCGTTGAAGAGGGTGGACTTGCCGACGTTGGGCAGGCCGACGATACCGCATTTGAATCCCATGGACAGACTCCGCACAGATTGGACGCCGGCCACGCCGGCGAAGGCGGCAAAGGATAGCGGAAATCGGGGTGACGGGGGCGGGTCGCATCCACTGTCATCCCAACCGGCGCCGAAGGCGGAGCGGAGGAATCTCCCGGCCAGAGGCATCGATCTGGGATTTCTCCGCTCCGACAGCGGCTGCGCCGCCGTCTCCGGTCGAAATGACAGAAGCGGAGAACGGCAATCTACGGGCGGACGGCCGTGAAGAGAAAAGAGAGGGCCGGGGCGGGGTTGCGGCCCCGGGCCCTGGACGATGGCTCAGGCCACCTTGAACAGCTTGTCGAAGTTGGCGATGCGCAGGATCTCGCGGATGCCCTCGTTGCCGTTGACCAGCTCCACCGGGCGGTTCTTGTTGCTGTGCTCGCGGAGCTGCAGCAGCATCCCCATCGCCGAGCTGTCCATGTACTCGGCCCCGGAGAGATCCACCACGAAACGCTTCTCGCCCTTGGGCAGGCTCTTGTAGGCGTTGATGAATTCCTGGTGCGCCGCGAAGTCGAAGCGGCCCGTGACATGGATGGTGACGGTATCGCCGGATTCGGTGCTGGTTACTGCCATGATCTGTTCTCCTTGTTGCTCGGTTTCACCGCGGGCGGCTCAGAAGAGCTCCACGTCGCCCGCGGCCATGGATTCCTGGAGTACCGGCCCGCGCGTCTGCGCCCCGCGGTCTCCGGTTCGCGCCTGCTCCGCCTCGCCCAG
>CAZVIG010000199.1:0-4783 GCA_964627395.1 uncultured Sedimenticola sp. | reverse complement strand
TACCAGGTGCTGGGCATCTTTCTGCCGCTGATCACCACCAACTGCGCGGTGCTGGGGGTGGCCCTGCTCAACAACCAGGAGCAGCACGGCTTCGTGGAATCGGCCCTCTACGGCTTCGGCGCGGCGGTGGGCTTCTCCCTGGTGCTGGTGCTGTTCGCCGCGGTGCGCGAGCGGGTGGCGGTGGCCGACGTGCCCGAACCCTTCAAGGGCAACGCCATCGCCCTGGTCACCGCCGGCCTGATGTCCATGGCCTTCATGGGCTTCGCGGGGCTGGTGGCCGGATGACGGTGCTGATCGCCGCGGTCGCCACCCTCAGCCTGCTGGCGGTGGCGTTCGGCCTGTTGCTGGGCTACGCCTCGGTGCGCTTCCACGTCGAGGGCGACCCCATCGTGGACCAGATCGACGCCCTGCTGCCCCAGACCCAGTGCGGCCAGTGCGGTTATCCCGGCTGCCGCCCCTATGCCGAGGCGATCGCCGCCGGCGAGGCGGACATCAACCGCTGCGCGCCCGGCGGCGAGACCACGGTGATCGCACTCGCCGACCTGCTGGGCCGCGACCCGGTGCCGCTGGCGGACGCCGAGGCGGCGGCCAAGCCCAAGGCGGTGGCGCGCATCATCGAGGAGGAGTGCATCGGCTGCACCCTGTGCCTGCAGGCCTGCCCGGTGGACGCCATCCTGGGGGCCGCCAAGCAGATGCACACCGTGATCGAGGAGGAATGCACCGGCTGCGAGCTGTGCGTCCCCCCCTGCCCGGTGGAGTGCATCGTGATGGTGCCGGTGAAAGAGACGCCCGATACCTGGCGCTGGCCCTTCCCCGAGCCCTCGCCCTGGCTGCGGGAGGCGGGCGATGGCTGAAACCCCGACCCCGATCTGGGACTTCCCCGGCGGCCTGCACATCGACGACCGCAAGGCCCTCTCGGCGGAAGCGCCGATCCGCGACGCCGCCCTGCCGGCGCGCCTCCAGCTCCCGCTGCAACAGCACATCGGACGCCCCGCCGAGCCGGTGGTGAAGGTGGGCGAGCAGGTGCTCGGCGGCCAGCTCATCGGCCGCGCCAGCGACTATGTGAGCGCCAACCTGCACGCTCCCACCTCCGGCACCGTCACCGAGATCGCGGAGCTGCCCATCGCCCATCCCTCCGGACTGCCGGCGCTGAGCATCGTGATCGAGCCCGACGGCGAGGACCGCTGGGCGGAGCTGCCCGAGCCCATCACCGACTACCTGGAGGCCGACCCGGCCGACCTGCGCGAGCGCCTGCGCTGGGCGGGCATCGTCGGCCTGGGCGGCGCGGTCTTCCCCACCAGCGTCAAGACCAACGTCACCGGGCGGCGGATCGACACTCTGATCATCAACGCCGCGGAGTGCGAACCCTACATCACCTGCGATGACCGCCTGATGCGCGAGCAGCCGCAGGCGGTGATCACCGGCGCCGAGATCCTGCAGCACATCGTGGGCGCCTCGCGCGTGCTGATCGGCATCGAGGACAACAAGCCGCAGGCGATCGAGGCGCTGCGCGGCGAACTGGAACGGCGCGGGCACGAGCAGATGGCGCTGCGCGTGGTCCCCACCAAGTACCCCAGCGGCGGCGAGAAACAGCTCATCTACCTGCTCACCGGCGTCGAGGTGCCGGCCGGCGGCCTGCCCCTGGAGGTGGGCGTGGTGTGCCAGAACGTGGCCACCGCCGCCGCGGTGACCGACGCGGTGCTGCACGGCCGGCCGCTGACCTCGCGCATCGTCACCGTGACCGGCGAAGGGGTGCACCGCCCCGGCAACCTGCGGGTGCGCCTGGGCACCCCGGTGGCGGACCTGATCGAGCAGTGCGGCGGCTACACCCCGCAGGTGCACAAGCTGATCATGGGCGGCCCCATGATGGGCTTCGGCCTCTACAACGACCAGGTGCCGGTGGCCAAGGGAAGCAACTGCTTCATCGCCGCCAGTGCAGCGGAGTCGCCCGATCCGGTCACCCCCCGCCCCTGCATCCGCTGCGGCGAATGCGTCCGGGTCTGCCCCGCGGGGCTGCTGCCGCAGCAGCTCTACTGGTACGCCCGGGCCAAGGACTTCGACCGCACCCAGGATCATCACCTGTTCGACTGCATCGAGTGCGGCTGCTGCGCCTATGTCTGTCCCTCGCACATCCCGCTGGTGCACTACTACCGCTTCGCCAAGACCGAGATCTGGGCCAGCGAGCGGGAGCGCCAGAAGGCCGACCACGCACGCCGCCGGCACGAATTCCGCGAGGCGCGTCTGAAGCGCCTGGAGGCGGAGCGCAAGGCGCGCCTGCGCAAGAAGAAGGAGGCGCTGAAGAAGAAGCCGGAAGCGGGCAAGGATCCCAACAAGGCGCTCATCGAGGCGGCGATGAAACGGGTCGCGGAGAAGAAGGCGGCGGCGCGCCCGGCGCCGAAAGAGGCGGGAGAGGACTGATGGAGTTCCCGGTGGCCAGTTCCCCCCATCTGCGGGGCGACAACGATGTGCAGCGGGTGATGGGCCAGGTGCTGCTGGCGCTGCTGCCCGGCATCGCCGCCCTGTGGTGGTATTTCGGCTGGGGCGTGATCGTGAATCTGGGCCTGGCGACCGTCACCGCGGTGCTCAGCGAATGGGTCGCGGTGCGCCTGCGCGGACGCGATCCGCGCCCGGTGATCGCGGATCTCTCCGGCATCCTCACCGCCTGGCTGCTGGCGGTCGCGGTGCCGCCGCTGCTGCCCTGGTGGCAGACGGTGCTGGGCACCTTCTTCGCCATCGTGGTGGCCAAGCAGTTGTTCGGCGGCCTGGGCTACAACCCCTTCAATCCCGCGATGGCGGGCTATGCCCTGCTGCTGATCTCCTTCCCCGCCGACATGACCCGCTGGCTGGAGCCGTCGGTGCTCAGCGGTCATACGGTGAGCCTGGGCGAGGCCCTGGACGCCATCTTCCGCGGCCTGCCGCCCCTCCCCGCCGGCTGGGACGCGGTGACCGGCGCCACGCCGCTGGACCACATGCGCACCGAGCTGTCGCGCGACCACCTGATCGGCGAGATCCGGCGCAGTCCCATCTGGGGCGACTTCGGCGGCCGCGGCTGGGAATGGGTGGCCAACTGGTTCGGCCTGGGCGGCCTGTTCCTGCTGTGGCGCGGCATCATCGGCTGGCGCATCCCGGTGTCCATGCTCGGCAGCCTGCTGCTGGTGGCGGGCATCTTCTGGGTGATCGACTCGGACATCCACCCCTTCCCCGCCTTCCATCTGTTCAGCGGCGCGGCGGTGCTGGGGGCCTTCTTCATCGCCACCGATCCGGTCACCGCGGCCACCACGCCGCGCGGCCAGCTCATCTACGGCGCCCTGATCGGCCTGCTGGTGTTCGTGATCCGCACCTGGGGCGGCTACCCCGACGCGGTGGCCTTCTCGGTGCTGCTGATGAACATGGCCGCACCCACCATCGACTACTACACCCAGCCACGGGTGTTCGGCGAACGGGAGCCGAAGGATGACTGAGACGGCGCCCAACCCCTGGCGTGCCGCCCTGGTGGCGGCCGCGGTACTGGGCCTGTTCGCGGTGATCGGCAGCGCGCTGGTGGGCCTCACCTACCAGGGCACCCGCGAACAAATTCAGCGCAGCGAGCGCGAGGCCCTGGAACGACAGCTATACGCCATCCTGCCGCGCGGCGATTTCGACAACGAACTGGTACACGACTTCTTCGATGTCGTTGCACCGGCGCGCCTGGGCGCGGAAAAGACGCGGGTGTACGTGGCGCGCCGTGACGGCGAGCCGGTGGCCTTCATCCTCAGCCCGGTGATCGCACGCGGCTACAGCGGCGCCATTCGGCTCACCGTGGGCATCCGCCGCGACGGCAGCCTCGCCGGGGTGCGGGTGCTGTCGCATCAGGAAACGCCGGGCCTGGGCGACAAGATCGACGCCGCCAAGAGCCCCTGGATCCTGGGCTTCTCCGGCAAGTCGTTGAACGACCCGCCGCTGGGACGCTGGAAGGTGAAACGCGACGGCGGCGACTTCGACCAGTTCACCGGCGCCACCATCACCCCGCGCGCCGTGGTGCGCGCAGTGAAGCAGGCCCTGCTATGGTATCGGGAACAGGGGCCGCTGCTGCTGGAACGGGCGCGCCGGCAGGACGCGCAGGAGAACGACCATGAGTGAGATCGACTACCGCAAGATCACCCTCGACGGCCTGTGGCACAACAACCAGGCGCTGGTGGCGCTGCTGGGCCTGTGCCCGTTGATGGCGGTCACCAACACCCTGGTCAACGGCCTGGCGCTGGGTCTGGCCACCACCGCGGTGCTGCTGATGTCCAACCTCACCGTCTCCACCATCCGCCACTGGGTGCGCGCCGAGATCCGGTTACCGGTGTTCGTGCTGCTGATCGCCTCCTTCGTCACCTCGGTGGAGTTGGTGATGCACGCCTGGTTCCACGAGCTGTATCAGATCCTCGGCATCTTCGTGCCCCTGATCGTGACCAACTGCACCATCATCGGCCGCGCCGAGGCCTTCGCCTCGCACAATCCAATCCCCGCCGCCGGGGTGGACGCGCTGGCGATCGGCAGCGGCTTCACCGCGGTGCTCAGCCTGCTCGGCGCCAGCCGCGAGCTGATCGGCCAGGGGACCCTGTTCTCCGGCGCCCATCTGCTGTTCGGCGAGGGCGCCCGCGCCTGGGAATTCACCCTCTCGGCCGACTACCCGGGCGTGCTGATGGCCATCCTGCCGCCCGGGGCCTTCATCGGCCTGGGGATGCTGATCGCCGCCAAGAACCTGATCGACAAGCGGCTGCTGTGCAAGCCGGCCCGGGTCCCCGCCGCCGCGGAG
>CAZVIG010000198.1:0-4789 GCA_964627395.1 uncultured Sedimenticola sp. | reverse complement strand
CTCACCGGGCCGCAGGCCTGGGGCCGGGGCAGACGCTCCCAGCGGCTGTCGCGGCGGCGGAACAACTCCACCCCGGCCACCTCGGCCACCCCGGGGACGCGCGCCGCGGCCACCTCCAGCTCGCGGTCGCCCACCGCCCGGCCCAGCGGCCAGCCGGCGCCGGCGGGGCCGTGCGGCGGCAGGCTCCACAGCCAGGCGCGCAGGGCCTGGCGCACCGCCTCGGCCACCTGCTCGCGGCCGAAGCCCTCGCGCGCCCGGATCCCCACGGAAAGGCCCAGGGGGACGTATTCGCAGCCGATCACATACAGCTCGGTGGCCAGCGGGCGGCGCGGCGCCAGGTAGTCGAACAGGCGCCGGATCAGCGGCTGGTCGGGGCGCGGGTTGGGCGGCTCCAGCCCGGAGCGGGCCGGCAGCACCATCACCGACACCACGCCGGGCACCTCGAAACGGCGCTGGCGCGGCAGGAAGCGCGGCAGCACCTCCACCCGCCCCAGCTCGGCGCCCAGGGCCTCGCGCGCCAGGGCGGCGAAGTCGTCTTCGGTGACCGCGCGGTTGCGGTGGCCCAGGCGCGCCGGGATGCGCCGTTCCGCCTGCTCCAGGGTCTCGGCGTCCGCGACGCCGACGGTGGCCAGGGGCTGCAGCAGACGCAGCGGTCGCGCCAAGGGCCGGCCGTCCGGTCCTTCCCCCTCCACCGCCTGCAGGCTGCCCGGCGGCAGGTTGCCGGCGGCGCCGCCCCCGGCGCGCATGAAGGCGACGCGGATGCGCCGTCCCGCTTCGGGGATGCGGCCGTGGATGCCGTCGCCGAAGCGCAGGGTGCCGGCCTCGGGGTCCAGACGAAAGACCGAATCGTCGCGGCCGTAGAGCAGCAGGTCGTCCACGCGACGCCAGGCCACATAGCCGCGCCCCGCCTCCTCCACCTCCACCTGCAGGTCCTGCGGCTGCACCGAGGTCGCCCCCAGCGCGATCTCCTGGTCGGCGCGCCCGTCGCTCTGCCCCACCACCCGGTCGCGCAGGGTGCGGCACTGGTCGATCTCCGCCGCGTTGATCCCCGCCCAGGCGAGGCGCAGGCTGCCCACCCCCTGCGCCGGGCGCAGGCGCAGCCAGGCCACCAGGCGCGCCAGCCGGTCCGGGTCGTCGAGGCGCGGCGGGCGGTCGCCGACCCCGGCGTTGACGTCGCTCGCGGGATCGCCCTCCAGCACCCCGAAGTCGCGCATGTCGCCCGGCAGGACCAGACGCTGCACCCCCGGTCGCGCCAGCCCGCCGGTGCCGTCGCGCAGGCGCTGCAGGGGGCGGTAGAGGGGCTGCCCCGACTCGTCCAGCTCGGCGGTGCCGATCCACCAGCCGTGGTCCACCCCGTCGCCGGGCGGCAGTTCCTCGAGGCGTTCCGGCAGCGTCGTCGCGGGGGCCAGGCCGATGTCGATCGCCCCACCCCCGGCGCCGTCGCCGGCGAGCGCCGCCTTCACCTCGGGCACGTCCTCGGGGCGCGCCGCCAGCAGGGCGATCCAGAGGCTGCGGTCGGCGGCGTCCGCGACCAGGTCCAGGCCGCCGGGCAGGGCCCCCGCCTCGCCGAACACCGGGGTGGTGGCATAGGCGCTCACCTCGCCCTCCACCTGATAGAACCGGCGCAGACCGTCGATCACCTCCGCCAGCTCCCGGCGCTCGCGCGCGTCCAGGCGGCGCTTGTAGTAGCACTCGCCGCTCACCGGAAGGATGCGGGTCTCGTGCAGGGTTTCGAAGTCCGCCGGGCCACTGACCCGCGCGCCGGGGGCCAGGCTCAGCGCCTGCAGCGGCCGCTCCGTGTCCTGCGCCAGGGCCACCAGGCCGCGCGCCGGGCGCGCCGGCTGCAGCGGCATGTCGAGCAGGCGCAGGAAGGCCAGGCGCTGGCGCTCGGGCAGCAGGTTGGCGCGATACAGGATGTTGTCCGCCAGCCAGGCGAACAGTTCCAGCAGGGTGCGACCGGGGTCGCCCTCGGGACGCGGGTGCCACTCCGGGGTGTGCGCCGGCACCCGCGCCAGGAGTTCCTCGACCAGGTCCTCGTAGCCCCGGTCGTCGAGACGCGGCGGCACTATGGGCATGACCGTCTCCTGGTGTGAGGTTCAGGGCGCATCGACCGATGCCTCCAGTTCCAGGGTGACGCCCAGGCGCTGCGCCTGGCCGGTGCGGCGCAGGCGCCAGGCGATCTCGATCCGCACCCGGTCGGGCCGCTCCGCTTCCGCCTCCACTTCCACCCGGTCGAGCAGGATGCGCGGCTCCCAGCGGCCCAGCGCGGTCTCGATGCGCTCGCGGATGGCGCGCCGCGTGGCCAGGGTGTTGGGCGCGTGCAGGAACTCGGTGAGGCCGGCGCCGAAGCCGGGGCGCATCAGACGCTCGCCGGGGCGGGTCTGGAGGATGATGCGGATCGACTGGCGCACGCTCTCCTCCAGCGAGGGATAGTGCAAGCGGCCGCGCGCGTCGGGACGCGCGAGCAGCGGCCAGCTCAGCGGCAGCGGGGTGGGGTTCACGGCGTCTTCCTCCGGTGACCGGCCATCGCCTCAGCCCTCCCCCTTCTTGCCGCGCAGCCCCGGCAGCGGCAGACACACCAGCAGATAGGGCAGCCAGCGGAACACCAGGTCGAACAGGGCCACCATGATCATCATCAGCACCAGGGCGCAGAGGGTGACGATGGGAATGGAAAAGGAACAGATCATGCCCAGGCCGTTGCCGGCGCCGTCGCGGCAGGGCCTGGCCTCGTCGAGATCCGGCAGGTCCTTGTGGAAGGGCCAGGGCAGCACCGACAGCACCAGGTCGGACAGGCTCATGCGCCGGACCGCGCCCAGCTTGCCGCACAGCATGTCGGAGATCACGAAGGCGGTGTTCTTCTGATACTTGCGCAGTCCCGCAGGCGAGACGTCCACCGGCATGGGGATGCGTACCGGGCGCGCCGGCGCGTCGGGGTCGAAGAAGGCGGCGAGCTGGAAGGGTTCGCTGGCCTCGCTCAGCAGCGGCGGCCGCAGGGGCCCGCAGGCGGGACGTTGGTGCAGACAGCGCAGCACGAACCAGCCCGCTCCCGCCTCCCCGGCAGGCGGCGCGGCGGACGCGGCGGACGCGCCGTCGGCGGGCAGCAGGGCCTCGATCCGCTCGCCCAAAGCCTGCACCGCGGCGAGCTGCAGCGGCGGGGCCAGCTCCGGATCGGCGAGGGGGAACAGGAAGTCCGGCCAGCGTTCGTCCAGCGGCAGGGGCCGGCCCTCGGCATCGTAACGCCGGAAATCGCTGTCCACCGCCTCCAGCCCGGGACCGGCCGCCTCCGCGGCCAGCAGGGCCTCGGCCAGGCTGCCCGCCACCTGCGGCAACGCATAGGGCAGATCCTCGCGCTGCGCCGGGGTCAGCCAGGGGGCGGCGACCACGGCCTGCGCCAGCGCCTCCTCGATGCGGGTCTCGCGCAGCGCCGTCAGCAGGGCTCGGGCGGGCGGCTCCAGGGCGGCGCCGGCATCGCCCCGGCGCAGGGCCTCCCAGAGCGCCGGCAGATGCTCGCGCAGCAGGCGCGCCAGATCCAACAGCACATACCAGGAGCCGGTCTGGATGCGGTCGCGCGCCTCGCGCAGCAGGCGTGCGCGGTCCTCTGCCTGCGCCTCGGGATCCGCGTCAAAGGCATCGAAGCCACCTTCGGCGCGGGCGCCCAGGTCGGCGGCCTGCTCCAGCAGCGCCTGCCAGGGGGCGATCACCTGGGCGTGCAGCAGCAACGCCGCCAGGCCCGGCCCGGATGCGGGCTCGGACGCCGCGGGCACCTCCTCCAGGGGCGCGGCGAGCCAGGCCTCGCGCCGGTTGACCGGGATGCTGCCGGCATACAGGCGGCGGCCGCTGCAGGCACCGCCCAGGGGGGTGACGAACAGCGGCAGGCGCTCCTCGCCCGCCACCGCGCGGCGCGCCGCGGGAGAGCCGTGCCGCCCCAGCCGCTGCCAGCGCCCCTGCGCGGCCAGGAAGGCGTATTCCTCCCATTCCGGGAAGGGGGCGTCGGGACGCTCCGCCGGGGGCAGCAGGCGGCGCACCACGAAGGCGACCTCCTCACCCGCGGCGGTGCGCGGCTCCGGCAGGCCCGGCCGGTCCTGCACCAGCGAGGCGCACACCAGGTAGTGGCGCTGCTGGCTCGCCTGATACAGCTTGAGCGGCGGCGCCCCGGGCGGGGAGAGGAACCGCTGCGGCCGCGGACGCGGGCGCAGGGCCTGCAGCTCCAGGGTCGGCGGGCGCGCGCGCCGGCGCAGGGCCGCGGCGCGGCGGTGGGTGCCCTGCACCAGGAAGGCGGCCTGCTGCATCGGGTCGTC
Source organism: uncultured Sedimenticola sp. (assembly GCA_964627395.1). Classification (GTDB taxonomy): domain Bacteria; phylum Pseudomonadota; class Gammaproteobacteria; order Chromatiales; family Chromatiaceae; genus MONJU. The sequence goes on along the minus strand of CAZVIG010000198.1, from coordinate 491 downwards.
CTCGACCGCGGGCGCGGGCTGCGCCACCGGTGCCGGGGCGGGCATGGGGTCGCGCCAGGTCTCGGGACGCGCGAACCACTCGCCCAGGCGCTCCGGGGCCTGCGCCAGGGTGGCCAGGTATTCCTCCATGAAGCCGTCGTGGTCGAAGCGCAGGATGGCGGGGCGCTCCGCCGCCGCCTCGGGCTCCAGGCGCAGACCCGCCGGCCCCGGCCGGGACCAGGCCGGCAGCGGCCCCAGCCAGCGCAGCGGGGCGCCGCGGGTGCGTTCCAGTCTGTCGGCTGCGCTCACCATATGTTGCCCGCCCCCGGGGTGTAGGAGGCGCTCACCACGCTGTTGGTGATCACGGTGTCGGCCTGCACCACACCGCTGAAGCGCGACATGCCGGCCTCCACGCTGAGCATGCCGGCGCTGATCTTCACCTGGCTCGCCTGCAGCGTGACCTGGCCGCCGGTCTCCACCCTCACCGCCTGGTCGTCGCAGCTCACGCGAGT
>CAZVIG010000197.1:0-4795 GCA_964627395.1 uncultured Sedimenticola sp. | reverse complement strand
TCCAGGACCCGGACGTAGAACTGGTGAGCGAGTTCTCCCCCGAGCATTCGCTGTTCAACGAGACCCTGTTCCGGGAGACCGTGCTGCAGCCGGAGGACTGAACGCCGCGATCCGCCGACTCAGCCCGGAGGTTCGCCGCAGACGGTATCGCCCTTTCCGTCCCGTTTCTGCATCAGATGCCGCAGCACCCATACCGGGGGCAGCAGACAGGCCGACAACAGCAGGAGCTGCCATCCGTCGAGCGCGGCCCACAGTGGCTGACCGGCGGGCAAAGCGCGCCCTTCCATCAACCACCAGACCGGCAGTGGTGCAGCCGCCGCCAGGATCAGCGCCAGCTCGCGGACGGTTTCGAAGAGATCGTTGCGGTGCATGCCCGGGATAACGGCCGCCCGGGCACGTCCTTGAAGATCTCATGCCCTGGATTCCTCAACAGGCTGTCGACTCACCGCAGCAGGGAGAGACCGCTGAACACCAGCAGCACGCTGATCGCACGATTGAACGTCACCGGGCTGACCCGGGCGTGCAGGCGCCCGCCCAGATACATGGCGACCAGCATCACCGGAACCCCCAACGCCAGCCAGCCCAGGAGGGCCGTGTCGGCGATCCGCGCGGTCACATAGCCGGTGATGCGGGCGCTGGCATCCAGCAGAAATATAGTGGCAAAGGTGGGGCGGAAGGCCGCCTTGTCCAGTCCCCGCGCCTTGAGATAGGTGACGTAGAAAGGCCCCCCGGTGCCGAACAGGGTGCCGATGGTCCCGCCGCCGATCCCCGCCGGCAGGGCCCACCAGGGACTCGCCGCACCCACCTGCGGCGCCCACAGGGAATACAGGGCATACAGCAGCACGAAGGCGCCCATCGACCGCTTCAGCAGCAGCGGATCCACCAGATGGAAGGCGCTCAGCCCGATGCCCACCCCCAGCAGCCCGAAGGGCAGCAGGCGCAGCACCTCGCCCCAGGCGATGGCCTGGCGGTTGCCGATGCCGTGGCCGGCGGAAGCGAGAAAGTCCAGGATCACCACCAGTGGCACCGCCAGGCTGAGGGGCATCAGCAGGCTCAGCAGGGGAATCGCGATCAGGCCCGAGCCGAAGCCGCACATCCCCCGCACCACATAGGCGGCGAGCAGAATCAGCGCGGGAAGCACCCAGGAAGGGGAGCTGGTGAAAATGTCCATGCAGCGACGGCGGCTCCGGCGGCGGCCCTTGTTGTTGTGGAGTAGGCGTCCCGGGATTATGAAGTAATTTCCATCCCCGGCCCAGCACCCGTCCCACCGGGGGTCGTCACCCCTGCCGCGGAAGTCCGGCGGTGGACTTTTCCCGCATCCTGCTAATATCCGGGCATGCACAATCGAATACCGCTGAAGGAGGCCTGGACCGGCACCGCCGACTGCGCGCAGTGCGCCATCCGCGGTTCGGTGCTGTTCGCCGGCCTGGGACTGGAGGACTTCGCCCGGGTCCACGACCCCATCCTGCAGATCGCCCTGCAGCCGGGGGAAACCCTCTACCGTGCCGGCGAGACCGGACAGCGCCTGTTCACCCTGCGCCAGGGCCTGATCAAGCTGGTGCGCTATCTGCCCGACGGCACCCAGCGCATCGTGCGCCTGATCCGCTCCACCGACGTCACCGGCCTTGAGGCCCTGGTGGGCAAGCCCTACGAGCACCACGCCATTGCGCTCCAGCCCAGCGAACTCTGCTGTCTGCCGGCGGATACCGTGGACCGCCTCAGCCGCGAGAACCCACGCCTGCATCGCGAGCTGCTGGACCGCTGGCAGCGCGCCCTCTCCGAGGCGGACAACTGGCTCACCGAACTGTCCACCGGCCCCGCCCGGCAGCGGGTGGCGCGCCTGATCTCGCGCCTGTTGGAGGAGGGCGAGCCGCCCCGCTGCCGCCTGTTCGGCCGCGAGGACCTGGGGGCCATGCTGGGCATCACCACCGAGACCGCCAGCCGCACCATCGCCGACTTCCGGCGCCGCGGCATCCTGCGCGAGGCGGGCCCCAACCTGTTCACGGTGGACCTGCCGGCGCTGCAGGGCGAAATCGGCTGACCCGGCCGCAACTCAGGGTTTTCCCCAATCTTGATCGGGTCGAACGGCCCGCAGGCGTTGCGTTATATCAATGCGCGGGGCAAGCTGACGACATAAAGTAGCGCAGTCGAAATCGCCTTCCCCTTGATTCAGGTCAATGCGCGGCGCGCGGGCGCCGCTCCATCGGCCGGACAAGGGGCCGTTCCCAGCAACCGCAGAGCAAGGTAGGCCGCCCATGATGGACCCGGAATTCGTCGAACTCTCCCGCTGGCAGTTCGCCCTCACCGCGCTGTATCACTTCATCTTCGTCCCCCTGACCCTGGGCATGACCTGGATCCTGGTGATCATGGAGTCGGTCTATGTCATGACCGGCAAGCAGGTCTACAAGGACATGACCAAGTTCTGGGGCAAGCTGTTCGGCATCAACTTCGCCCTGGGGGTCACCACCGGCCTGACCATGGAATTCGAGTTCGGCACCAACTGGGCCTACTACTCCCAGTACGTCGGCGACGTGTTCGGCGCCCCCCTGGCGATCGAGGGCCTGATGGCCTTCTTCCTCGAATCCACCTTCGTCGGCATGTTCTTCCTCGGCTGGGACCGTCTGACCAAGCGCCAGCATCTGGCGGTGACCTTCCTCACCGCGCTGGGCACCAACCTTTCGGCGCTGTGGATCCTGGTGGCCAACGGCTGGATGCAGAACCCGGTGGGCGCGGAGTTCAACCTGGAGACCATGCGCATGGAGATGACCAGCTTCGCCGAGGTCTTCTTCAACCCGGTGGCGCAGGTGAAGTTCATCCACACCGTGGCCGCCGGCTATGTCGCCGCCTCCATGTTCGTGGCCGGCATCTCTGCCTGGTATCTGCTCAAGCGCCGCGACCTGGGCTTCGCGCGCCGCTCCATGGCGGTGGCGCTGGGCTTCGGCCTCGCCTCCATCCTCTCGGTGATCGTGCTCGGCGACGAATCCGGCTACGAGGTGGGCGACGTGCAGAAGGTCAAGCTCGCCGCGGTGGAGGCGGAATGGCATACCGAAGAGCCGCCGGCCGCCTTCACTCTCTTCGGCTGGCCGGACGACGAGGCCATGGAGACCCACGGCGCGCTCAAGATCCCCTATGTCCTGGGCCTGATCGCCACCCGCTCCATCGACGAGGAGGTCACTGGCATCCGCGATCTCATCAAGCAGGCCGAGCATCGCATCCGCGCCGGCATCGTCGCCTACCGCGCCATGACCGCCATCCGCAACGGCACCGGCGACGAGGAGGACCGTGCCCTGTTCGACATGTACAAGAAGGACCTGGGCTACGCCCTGCTGCTCAAGCAGTTCACTCCGAAGGTGGTGGACGCCACCGACGAGCAGATCGCGCAGGCCGCGCGCGGCACCATTCCCGATGTCACCATCCTGTTCTGGGCCTTCCGCGCCATGGTGTTCTCGGGCTTCGCCATGCTGTTCCTGTTCGTGACCGGCTTCGTGCTGATGGCGCGGCGCCGCCTGGAGCGCCACCGCTGGCTGCTGCGCGCCTTCCTGTACGGCATCCCCCTGCCCTGGATCGCCATCGAAACCGGCTGGCTGGTGGCCGAGTACGGGCGTCAACCCTGGGCCATCGGCGAGGTGCTGCCCACCTTCCTGGCCACCTCCAGCCTGACCGCGAACGACATCAAGCTGAGCCTGGCCGGTTTCATCGCCTTCTACACCGTGCTCGCGATCATCGAGTTCTATCTGATGTTCAAGTTCGCCCGCCTGGGGCCCAGCTCGCTACACACCGGACGTTACCACTTCGAACGCCAGGGCGGCACCGCCACGCTCGCCGATGCGCCCGCTGCCCCCCGCAAGGACTGATCAAGGAGACCGACATGCTGCTCGACTACGAATCGCTGAAATTCGCCTGGTGGCTGCTGGTGGGCATCCTGCTGGTGGGCTTCGCCGTCATGGACGGCATGGACATGGGCGTGGGCACCCTGCTCCCCTTCCTGGGCAAGAACGACCCGGAGCGGCGGGTGATCATCAACACCGTGGGCCCGCACTGGGACGGCAACCAGGTCTGGTTCATCACCGCCGGCGGCGCCCTGTTCGCCGCCTGGCCCTCGGTCTATGCCGCCGCCTTCTCCGGCTTCTACTTCGCCATGATGCTGGTGCTGTTCGCCCTGTTCCTGCGACCGGTGGGCTTCGACTACCGCTCCAAGCTGGACGACCCGCGCTGGCGCAACACCTGGGACTGGGGCCTGCTGGTGGGCAGCGCGGTACCGCCGCTGGTGTTCGGCGTCGCCTTCGGTAACCTGCTCCAGGGGGTGCCCTTTCATTACGACGACAGCATGCGCCCCTGGTACCAGGGCAGCTTCTTCGGCCTGTTCAACCCCTTCGCCCTGCTCGCCGGGGTGGTCAGCCTGGCGATGATCGTGCTGCACGGGGCCACCTTCCTGCAGTTGCGCACCGAGCGGGTGATCGCCGACCGCGCCCAGCGCGCGGTGACTGTCTCCGCCCTCGTCTACATGGTGGCCTTCGCCCTCGCGGGCCTGTGGGTGGCGTTCGGCATCGACGGCTACGAGATCGTGCGCGACCGCCCGCACGACGCGCTTCCGGTCCCCGTGGGCAAGGAGGTGGCCGTGGCCGACGGCGCCTGGCTGGGGAACTATGGCCGCTATCCGATCGCCCTGCTGGCCCCGCTGACCGGCTTCGGCGGCGCCCTGCTGGCGATGCTGGCCTCGCGTGCCGGGCGTGCCGGCTGGGCCTTCTTCGGCTCCGCCCTGGTACAGGCCGGCACCATCTTCACCGCCGGCGTC